>JAFTIE010000051.1 GCA_017457065.1 Lentisphaeria bacterium | reverse complement strand
GTGACAATATAGCGAATATGGGGCAGGCGATCGGTTTTTCCATAAGGTGCAAACTCTGCAATTTTATAGTCGGCCAGCCAGATCTCCAATTCTTCCGGATGGTAGTGCATGGCTGCACCAAGGATAACCGAATGCAGAAGGGTCGTTTTACCGGAACCGGTTCCTCCTGAGATCAGAATATTTTTTCGCACGGCAACACAGGTGGCAAGGAAACGGACCATCTCAGGTGAAATGGATCCGAATCTTATCAGATCTTTAGCTTCCAGAGGCGTTTTGGAAAACTTTCGGATGGTGATGGAAGGTCCGACCAGGGAGAGTGGCGGAATAATGGCGTTTACACGGGAGCCATCCGGCAGACGGGCATCCACCATGGGGGAACTCTCATCGATACGTCTGCCCAGGGGGGCGACGATACGCTCTATGGCAGAGAGGACCTGGTTGTCATCGGCAAAGTAGGCGTCTGTCTTGTAAAGAACGCCCTTCTTTTCCACAAAGATCTGGTTGGGACCGTTGACCATGATTTCTGAAATATCATCCACCGCAATAAGAGACTCCAGCGGACCGAGACCGATAGCTTCGTTGACCAGCTCTTTTTCAATAATATCCACGGAAAGTCCCTCAGGAAGTTCGATGGTCAACTGCCCCAGGATCTCTTTGGCAGTGGAAACAGCCTGGTTGCGGAGCGCTTCGGCAGAGACACCGGAAAGAGCCATTTTTTTCAGGTTCAGCCGTGCAAGAAGCTCCAGGTGGGCCTGTTTCTTGATCTCTTGCGCCATGGGGCGGAACCGGGGAGGAATACCGGAGATTTCCAGCAGTGGTATCTCGCCTTTGCTTACTGAAGAGAAGTCCTCTTTTATGGGGGCGGGCTTTTTCTCCTCCCGTCTGGAAAGCACCAGTTCAGCTTTGCCGATCCGGATCACATTGACGCTCCCTTCAAGCTGATAGGGCTGATGGGGGTAAAGTGGAGCGCCGTCGCCTAAAAGCGTTCCGTTGCTGCTGCCAAGATCCATAATGACAAGGGCATGTTCGTTGACTATCAGCTGCGCATGGCGGCGTGAGATATCCGGACGGGGAAGGCGGATGTGGCACTCCTCACCGGAGCCGATCAGATAAGTTCCGTTGCCGAGAGCGGCTCCGGCATCGGGAGTACCGGGAAGGCGGACGACGATGTCAGTCATTTTTACCGGATCCCCCTGCGTTCTTCACGGCGCTGATTATATTTGGGGATCTCTTTTTCAAGAGACTTGAAATTTACGCTCCTTGCCTCGATATCTTTGGAAATACGCTCATCTTCAAAGTTTCTGAGTGAAAGGGTCAACCTTCCTTTCTGAGAGGCGAAGATCACCATTTCGACTTCATCCGGGTAGAGCTGCAGCGTGACGGTGGAATAGGAACGCTGACCGCTCATGGAGTCGGAGGCGTAGTTGTTGCCCCAGCGGTTGCCCACGGCAAGGACCTTGACATTCTGCAGAATCGTCATGGTCACGGTGTCAAGTGAGTTGTCGCCGCGAAGATCCGGAAAACGAAAAGTTCCGAGAACATCCACATTGTCATTGGGCTGGATCAGATTGTTCACCGAGGAAACAGGATCGACGGGCACACTCACTGCACGGCACTGATCCTTGATGACTGCCGAGAATCCGTTGCGCAATGTCACAGGTTTCAGGTCAGAATACTGCAGCAGTTGTCCGGGGATGACAGTGACCTCAAGCCTTCTGCCGATCACTCTGGAACGTTCTTCCCAGGGGATCTCACGGCTGCGGTTGAAGCTCTCTTTTTCCCGGCGTACTCTGTGTGGTGTGATGTCGGTCATCTTGATCTCCTGCCCCTCCACCATGCTGCTTTTGACTTGGATCAGTACCCGTTCCTCTGAGGAGCCGCGGATTTTTGCCTTTTCATGTTCAAGTTGTTTGTAAGTCAGCATGAATGCCAGCAAACCGAAAACCACCGCCAATAAAAGCAACATCTTCTGACGCATAATGAGTCCTTTCTGTTAGTACCGTATGTCTTTCTTATACTATACCAACAAATGACCGAAAATTCCAGTCCTGTAAACTCTTTTTTTTCAAAATAGCATGGATTTTTACAGAGGATGCCTTGAAAGGTGTATTGCTGACACTTATGGAAAGTGAAAAAAAGTTGGATTTTTTTTCTGAAAAAACTTGAAATTTGGAAGAAAATGGTGTAAATTGGAAAAGTGTGGATAAAATTGGAAAAAAGGGACGGTAATGCTGCCTTTCTGCGGAGTTGATAATTGTCTGGTCGATGCCAATGGTCGCGTGCGTCTGACCCAGCGTGTGGTAGAGGACTTTCTGAGAGAAGGAGCCTCTGACATCGTCATGTACGGATTGCCCGAAGGCGGGATCGCTCTTTATCCTGAGTCTGTTTGGAAACGTATGCGTGCGCCTGCACTGAACAGTCCTGAACAGCTGGGATCAAGTTTTGCCATGCGCAGCTCCATGCGGCGTTTCGGAGCCCTGACCTGTTCCGAGACCATCAGCCGCCAGGGACGTATCACCATACCGGAGATGCTCCGGGACCATGCGCAATTGGAGTCCGGCACAGAAGCGGTGGTCGTCGGCGTGGAGATCGGTGTTGAAATTTGGGAGGCGGGAAGGTTCCGCAGAGAAATGGAGTCTGCCCGTGAACGTGAGGAATTGAAAAGAGAACGTGAGTTTGACAGAGAGGTGAACGGAGTTTGAACATGGAACGGATTTTGCGTAATATATGCTTGATAATATTGCTGCTTTCTATGCTTTTGCTCCTTGGATCAGGACGCAATTCCCAGCTGCCTGTGGAACGTTCTGAAGCCGAATGCGCCGCTGAAGAGATCGGTCAGATCGTGCCCAAAGGGGATCGCCGTGAATGGAAGAATGCTGCTGCAAAACGTCCTCTCTGGCTTCTTCGGGTCACTTCTTCTGCCGTTTCCCGCTGAGTTTGTTCCGGATAAGAAAGTGCGCATTCTGTGCTCCGGAAATTACCTGTTTTTTGTTTTTTATCCGCTTTTGAAGAGTCGTTGCGGCATTTTTTTTAATAATTTTAGTTACTTCTAATTGAAAAACTGGAATCACGGTGTATATTATCAGAGATCCACTGTGATGCAGTTTTTTTTATGCTGTGTTTATTAGACTGAACTAACAAAAGATAAAGAGGGTGCAAATGCCGGAAAAAAAACAGTGCTGTTCCTGCTGTTGTCAGGACAAGAAAGAGGAAAAAGAGATGACGCTTGCGGAGCTTCCTGTGGGGACCACAGCAACCATCGTAAAAGTCATGCCCAAGATCCGCGGTCGCAAAAAATTTGCTGATGTGGGACTTGTGGTAGGGTCTGAGCTCCTTATGGAGGCTCATGCTCCTCTGGGCGGCCTGATCCGGGTGAAGGTTATGGAAACCAGCATGGCTCTGCACAAGGATGATGCTGCCAACTTTGTCATTGAGCAGGGGAAGAATGATGAAAAATAAGTACCGTATCGCCCTTGCCGGGAATCCCAACTGCGGAAAGACCTGTATCTTCAACGCTCTCACCGGCACCAGACAG
Organism: Lentisphaeria bacterium; assembly: GCA_017457065.1. Taxonomy (GTDB): domain Bacteria; phylum Verrucomicrobiota; class Lentisphaeria; order Victivallales; family Victivallaceae; genus UBA1784. The sequence goes on along the minus strand of JAFTIE010000051.1, from coordinate 1,020 downwards.
CATGTGGGGAATTATCCCGGCGTGACTGTGGAAAGCAAATCCGGTCATTTTTCTCTTGACGGAATCGAAATCGAACTTGTCGATCTTCCCGGAGTTTATTCCCTTTCTTCCAGTTCCCCGGAGGAAGATATAGCATTCAAGGAGCTGACAGCCCCCGGGATCGACCTTATCATCAATGTGGTTGACTCCACCATACCCCAGCGCAGTTTATACCTCACCACCCAGCTTGCCGAACTTCACATTCCCATGCTTCTTGCTTTCAATATGAGCGACGATGCCCGCAAGAAAGGAATGAAATACGACATTCCCAAGCTGGAAAAATATTTCGGTTCTCCCATCGTTCAGACAGTCGCAAGTCAGACCGGCGGCGTGAAGGTCCTTGTTGACCGTCTGGGGCAGGCGCTCCGTGAGCTTGATGACCATGGAGTCCCCATGCTGACTTACGGTGCCGACATCGATGATGCCATCAACGCTGTGGCAGAGAAGATCGAGGCACTCCATGTGGAGCGTTTCAGCCATGTTCCCGCCCGCTTCTTTGCCATCAAGCTTTTGGAGCACGACAGTGCTGCCATGAGCATACCTGAATTCAAAAACGTTTCTGATGAAGTGGAAAATCAGATCAAACATCTGTGGGATAAACATGCCATCAATGCCGATACCTTTATGGCTGACCGGCGTTATGCCATGCTTGCCGGTGCCTGCCGTGATACCATTTCAATGACTCAGGAGCGGCGGCGGGAAATCTCTGACAAGATCGATATGGTGTTGACCAACCGTTATCTGGGATTGCCTATTTTTCTGCTCATAATGTATGTGACATTCTGGTTCACCTTTACTTGTGCGGACCCTTTGATGGGGTACATCGAGACCTTCTTCGGATTTCTTGCAGACTCCATCGGCAAGGTCTGGAGCGGGGAGCAGATGCCCTTTTTGCGTTCGATGCTCATAGACGGGATCATCGGCGGCGTAGGCGGAGTCATCGTCTTTCTGCCCAATATCCTTTTTCTCTTCTTTGCCATT
>JAFTIE010000050.1 GCA_017457065.1 Lentisphaeria bacterium | reverse complement strand
GCTTTCTGGAACTTGTGCATGTTCAACAGTTCCAGACTGGAACTCTTGTCTGTTGCGGTCGCCGCTGTGGGGGCTCTCATGGTGTTGAATATCCTTACCCCCGCCGGATTTATTTATGACGGCGGCAGATTGGCGGGGCAGCTTTTCTGCATTGCCGCCGCCATCGTCTGGATCACCGGCTCCCGCTGCACTAAAGCACTTATGGAGTCCGGGGGAGATTCTCTCGTCATGACCGGCTGGTGCGAACTCATATCAGGAGTCATGGCGGCGCTGGTGATGATCCCTGCTGCGCCCACTTTGATCCTGCCTGCTGCGCCTGAGACCTGGATCGGCGTGGCGGTCATGGCAATATTCCCTTCAGCCCTTGCCTACATCGCATGGGGTGTGGCTCTGAAGCAGTGCGAAATGTGGAAACTGCTTCTGACGCAGAACCTGACGCCCGTTTTCACCATGATTGGATCATTTCTTCTGCTGGGGGAAAAACTCACCCTTTTCAATGTCACCGGTATGGTGCTGGTCTTTTGCGGTCTTATCGCCGTGGTCCTTGCCGGACGCAAAAAAACGCCGGAACAATGCTGAAAAACAGTGTCCCGGCGTTGAAGAAATATCAGCAAATCATTTTCTTGCGTAGGATTTGACCGCTGCGGCAACGGCGTTGGCGGCACTTCTGCGGAAATTTGCGTTGACCAGACGTTTTTCTTCTGCGGCGTTACTGACGAAGCCCGCTTCGATCAGCACTGCGGGTACAGGATTTCCCCGCAGCACGGCGAAGTTGGCGAACTTGACTCCCCGGTTGATGCTGCCTGTGGCACCGATCAGACGGGTCTGGATCATGGCGGCAAGGACGGTATCTTCCGGGCGGGGCGTGCGGAAGGCGAAACATTCGATCCCGGCAGCTGCCAAATTGCGTTTTGAGGAGTTGTGGTGCACTGAAATGAAGAGATCCGCTTTACATTTTTTGACCATCGTTACCCGTGTTCTCAGGGGAATGAAGGTATCGTTGTTACGGGTCATGAACACCTGAAATCCGGCTTTCTGCAACGCAAAAGCGATCTCTTTTGCCAGAAGAAAGTTCAAATTTTTCTCCTTGCTCAATTTGCCGATGGCTCCGGCATCGTGTCCGCCGTGTCCCGGATCGATCAGGATTTTCCTGATGGAACGTCTGGGATAACGCCCGGTCATCAGAGGATCTATAATGTTTTTCAAGGTGCCGGGTGTTACAGTATAGATCCTGTCAGAGCCGTAATGCGGCGCAGCAGGCAGTTGGATGGGGGTCCCGTTGAAAACAGCGTACTGCCGGTTTGGATGGAGTTTGAAGACATTGCCCCGCCAGTGGAGAGTGCAATTATCTTCAGATGCTGCCGGAGCATATTTTTGCAGCCGTTTGTCAGCTTTGGGGGTGGAGCTGCAGCCTGTCACACTGATGAGAAAGGCTGCAGTCAACAGGAAAAAGAAGAAAGCTCTTTTCATTTTTCTGCAAAGATCTTTCCGTTCCGGTAGTCTGCCCACACATTTTCAAACCATCCGTCGGGGGAGGGCAGGGGGCGGCAAACTTCAAAATCGTTGACGATTTCACTGCCGTTCCAAAGAGTGGTGAGGATCTGTGAACGGAACTCTTCATTTTCTGTCACAGTTTCATTGTCATATCCGAAAACTGCCGCAGACCCCCGGGAGCCTACGCCCGCAAGGATCTGATAGCGGATGGCGGCAAGGTAGATCACCGAACTGAACGCAAGTTGTGCCACCGTCAGGGCAAGAACACCGGAACTGTTGCAGAAGCCCTCCTTTTCAATGGCTTGAAGCAGCGTTTTTGCCTCCTCAAGTGCCCGGTCGATATCAGCGATACGGCGCTGGAATCCGGCACAGAGAGACATCCGCTTCTGAATGTTTTTCAGATCTGCCCGGGCGTCCCGGGTGCCGGAAATGATTTTTTGCAGCCGGAGGATTTCTGCTTCTGCCTGCTCTTCTGCCTTTTTGCGGTCGAGAGTATCCTTTTGACAGGCTCCTGCAATATACTTTGCCGCTCTGAAAGCTCCTGCCTGACCTGCGTTCAACGCTGAACCGCCCGGACGGGTGACGCCGTGGGAGCCGTTGACTTCACCGATGGGGAAGAGATGGGGGATATTTTCGGACTCATACCAGATATTTCCCGCAATACCGCCGTTGTTGTGCTGGGCACAGACGGCGATCTCAAGCATCTCTCGGGAGATATCGATACCGTGGTCGGCGTAAAGGGATATCGCTCCCGGATTCATTTTCTGCAAGCGTTCAATGGGGGTGCCGGTGCAGGCATTGGAGCGCTCAAGGTACTCCCGGGCCTCAGATGAGATAGTGCTGATATCCAGTCCTGAGGGATTGCTTCTGAAGTCAAGGAACACACGTCTGCCTTTGGAAGTCTCTTCAAAGACCGCCACATCAATGGCAGAGGATCCATCGGGGAATTTCTTTACATCAAAGGGCCACTGATAGCCTTTGAGGAAGACACGGGAGTTCAAATCTGCATCGTCAAATTTTTCCCGCAGGAACTCTTTTTCGTCGGAACCATCCTGTGCCGTGGAGACAAAACGGGGCAGCACCTGCATGTAGGTGCCTGAAACGTTCCAGCGGAACTTGATGGAGGCAAGTCCGAATTGGGATTCCGGCAGATTGCGGCACTTGGCTCCCGCCCGCATGGCAAGACCGATGGCGCCGGTGTGACAGGGGGGATAGACGCTGTTGGCGTAAAGTCCGCCGGGACCGCCTACGGCAAAAACGGTGTTTTCGGCAGTGACGGTCTCAAATTCACAGCTTTCTCCATTGTAGATGACGGCACCTGCGGCACGTCCGTCAACTTTGAGAAGAGTTGCGGCAATGCGCTTTTCTGCGATTTCAACAGTGGTCTCTTTCAAGGCTCTGAGAAGCGCAAGACACATCTCTTTGGAAGTATATGGACCGCAGCTGGTGGCACGCCGTCTGGGATCATGGTCGGTTTTGTAGCCGATGTACTGCCCCAGTTCATCGTGAGGGAAGGGAACTCCCAGATCGCAGAGGTGAAGAAATCCCCGTGCAGAGAGTGCCGCTTCCACCAATGCGATGTCACCGTGGACGGCTCCCCCTGCCATATAGGACTTTGCAAGGTCGGCAGGGGAGTCGGGTTCGGCGCCATACATACCCAGTTTGTAATAGGTCTGCTTGTCGCTTCCGGTGTTGATGGAGGTTCCCATCTTCACCCCTTCGGTGATGACAAGAATATCCTTGACGCCTTCACGGTAAAGCCGAAGCGCAGCACACAAGCCGGCTGCTCCGGAACCGATGACGAGAGTATTTACATGACGCTTTTTCACAGTCTGGCGATCTCCATGCCGCCGCCGATGTCAATGACCGTTCCGGTGGAGTAAGCAAGATCCCCCCTGAGCAGCATGGCAACAGCTTTGCCGATGTCAGAGGGTTCTCCCCAACGGGGCTGAAGAGTCAGACCTTCGGCGATGAGTTTGTCGTACTTTGCTTTCACAGTGCTGGTCATATCGCTTGAGATAACACCGGGGCGGATCTCATAGACGTTGACGCCGAACTCTGCCATCTTGACAGCGAAAAGTTTGGTCATCATACCGATACCGGCTTTGGAAATGCAGTATTCGCCCCGGCTGATGCTGGCGACGGTGGCGGAGCAACTGCCGATGTTGACAATGACACCGGTTTTGCGCTCAGCAAAGATTTTGGCTGCGCTCTGGGAAAGGAAGAAAGGTCCTTTCAAGTTGATGTTCATGACACGATCGAAACTTTCTTCGGTCATTTCAAGGAGATCAGCGCGAACCAGAGGCGCAACACCGGCGTTGTTGACGAGAGCCTCAAAAGAGCCGAAATCACGGATCACTGAAGCAATAAGATTTTCACGGTCTGCGGCACTTGAAACATCGCACTTGTAATATCTTACGGTGATGCCGGGAAATTTTTTCATCAGATTTTCTGCGGCGTCTGAGGACTCCTGGCGGGCACAGATGGCAAGGTTCCAGTTATTTGCTGCCAATTCTTCGGCGATTCCGTAGCCGATACCCCGGCTGCCGCCGGTGACGATCGCTGTTTTCATGAGGGGATTTTCCTTTCGTTGTAAGTCTGAGACTGCTCAGGGTAAAATTAGCACAAGATCACTTTTTTGTCAAGTAAAGAGTGGAGGTTTTTCAGAAAAAATCCCCTTGCGGCATTTTTTTTCAAGGTAGAGTTTGCATTGATGGAAAAAATATGCTATATTACTGCAACTCATAATAAAGTCTGTCTTTCAGGGATAGGACTGGAACAGGAAAAAGCTATGATGAAAAAAATATTTTTGATGTACGGCGCTTTATGTGCACTTCTTCCTTTGACCGCTAAAGATTTTTTCGTTTCCCCGAAAGGAAATGATAAAAATCCGGGAACGAACCAAGCTCCCTGGAAAACCATTGCTTTTGCCGCTCAGAAAGCCAATCCCGGTGACACAGTGAAAATCGCTCCCGGTCTTTATCGTGAGCAGATCGTTTTCAAGCGTTCCGGTAAAAAAGGAGCTCCCATCACCTTTGAGGGAACCCGGGGTAAAGATGGTTCTTTTCTGACCATCGTTGAGGGAGTGGGAACCAATTTGACCAAATGGGTGAAAGCACCTGAGATCGCTCCCCATGTGTGGAAGACAGATTTGAAGCAACGCCCTGATCTGATGATGATGGACGGCAAGATGATCGTCTATATCAACAAATCCACCATGGCGCTGCCCCGGATGAAAAAACTCCCCGATGAGCTTTACGAGGAATTGATGTGGAGCTCTTTCGGTCCCGCTTGCAAACGTTGCCCCGGTTTTGATCTTCTTTCACTGAAAAAGGATATCCTCTTCCGCCACCGTTATTTCGGTAAGCGTAAAGAGATGCTGTGGCCCACCATCGGCAATGTGATGTCCGGTTGGAGCAACGGTAAACTTTATATCCGTTTTGCTGATGGTGACACCCCCGAAAAGCACACCATTACCGCTTCTTTCGGTGCCGGTTTCACTTTGGATCGTGTCTCCTGGCTCAAGTTTTCCAATCTCCACATGCGGGGCAGCCGTTACCAGTTTGCTGTCACTGCACGCAGTACCAACAATGTGATCGACAACTGTCTTCTCATGCACGGCGGTGCCCGGGTGCGGATCGACAGAGGCGCCAAAAATACCACCATTCAGAATTCCATCCTGACCGCCGGGTTTATCCGCGGAGATCTTTTTCAGCTCCGTGCCGCCCACGATATGCGTGGCGGCGTCCTCTATCAGGTATTCAAATTCATCCTCGGTCACTCCAGTTCCGATGATATCGGCGTCAGAGATTACGGAACCGGCACCCGGGTGCTGAACAATGTGATCACCCAGGGACTGATCGGTTCAGACGCCTATGGACCAGAGTGCGAATTTGCCGGGAACGTGGTCATGAATATGTCAAGTGTCGGTATCTGCACCGGTCCTCTGACCAGCGGAAAATTCTATCACAACCTTGTTATGAATGCCGCTATCCCTCTGCGTGTCCATGCACTCCGGCATGAACGGGGCAAGCGTGAAGAGTATCACTTCAGAAATGTGTTCATCCAGGCTCCTCACGACGGTTCTCAGGTCTATGTCCACTGCTCTTCCCATCTCTACGGACCTGACATGGTCAACTTTGACAAAAAAGTTGATTCCAAAAAGCGTGTCGTCTATACCTACAAAAAAAATCCCCCTGCTCCCGTTGATCCCGGAAAGATCTTCAACTATCACAACACCTTTTGGGGCGGCAGCGACTGGACACCCGGATTTGATGTGGGCTATCTTGCCAGAAGATTCCGTTCTGTCATGCCTTTTTACTATGTCAACAATCTGGTCAAAGGCTGCCACCGCTGGAATCCCGATGCTCAGGAGCTTCAGGCGGGCAACCTTTTATACGGTTATCCCGGTGCCGTCAACAAAAATCCCATGCGTCATCCCCACATGAAAAAGGACAATCTTCTGCTTTCAGAATCTCAGAGCAGGAACATCTGGAACAGCAGAAAGATCCCCGGTCTTTATGATTTGACCCTTGCCAAAAACTCTCCTGCCATTGGCGTTGGTATCGACATTTCCAAGCCCTTTACTTACAACGGTAAAAAGTTCCCTGCCTTCCCCGGATTCAAGCCCGGATATTTCAAGGGCAAAGCCCCGGCTGCCGGAGCCTTTCAGGAGGGGGAATCACAGCAGTTTTTCATTGACTTGTATCGAAAAGCCCAAAAGGCTGCGGAAATCATAAAAAACGCCAAATAACATAGAGGAGAATTAAAGAGTTATGAGAAAAAAATGGTTGTTGTTAGGGGTGTGTCTGCCCCTCTCTTTGCTTTGCGGCAGAGAGTTGTTTGTTTCTCCCTCAGGGAGTGACAAAAATCCGGGGAGTGCTAAAGCGCCTTTCAAAACCATTGCTTTTGCGGCATCCAAAGCGATGCCCGGAGACACGGTGAAGATCGGTCCGGGTATTTACCGGGAAGAGATCACTGTGAAGAATTCGGGGAAGAAAAACGCTCCCATCACCTTTGCGGGGACCCGGGGGAAGGACGGCAAATGGCTTTCCATTATCGAATCTCCCGGAATCACCCTTTCCAAGTGGGGCAAGGCTCCAGAGATCGGTCCCGATGTCTGGAAGACAAAAGTTGCCAAAAATCCTCTGCTGGTGATGATGGACGGTAAGATGATCGCCAAGATCAACAATAATACAATGAATCTCCCCCGGTGGAAAAATATTCCCACAGACCTTATCCAGACCCACTTTATGAGCAAATTCGGTCCCGGATGCAAAAGGCTGCCGGGAATGGATTTTTTTATCCTTTCCAAAGACGCCACATTCAAGCATGTTTATTTCCACAATGTGAAAAGCCCATTCTGGCCGTTGGTCAATTATGTGCTCTGCGGCTGGAAAGATGGCTATCTCTATTTGCGGTTTGTCAATGGCGACAGCCCTGAAAAGCACACCTTTACTGCCAGCTACGGCAACGGTGTTTCCATGCGCAATGTTTCATACCTCAATTTCCGGGATCTTTTTTTAAGAGGCAGCCGGACTCAGTTTCTCGTCAGCGGGAAAACTTCTCACATTACCATTGAAAACTGCCTTATGATGCACGGCGGATACCGGGTCCGAATTGAGAGCAGCGCTTCTTTTGTGACGGTGCGGAACAATACCATGACTTGCGGATTTACCATTGGTGATTATTTCAAGCACCGTGACGCAAGTGACCCCCGGGGCGGTTTGATCTATACCATTTTCAAATATCTTATCGGCAACAGCCGTTCTGATGATGTGGGGGTCTACTGCAAAGGAGGTGATGTCCTTATTGAAGATAATGTGATCTTTCAGGGCTTGATCGGCATTGACGCCATCGGTCCCCGGGTGATCGTGCGGCACAATGTCCTCTACGGCTTGTCAAGTGTGGGGCTTTGTACCGGGGCCACGACCATCGGCAGATTTTACGAAAATCTCGTCATGGAGTGCGGGATCCCCCTGCGCATCCATAATTTGCGTCATGAGCGTGTCAAACGGGAAGAGTATCATTACCGCAACATTTTCATGCAGGGACCTGACGGCGGCGGATTTATTTTCGTTCACTGTGAATCTTTCAAGACCCCTGCCGACAGGATGAACTTTGAAGGCAGAGTTTACAAAAAGAATCCTCCGGATCCGGTTGATCCCGGTAAATTCTATATCTATCACAATACCTTCTGGGGCGGCGGCAATCTGAATGCCACCTTCGATGTCCGGGGGCTTTCACGCAGATTCCGCGGACCGCTGCCTTTCCACTTTATCAACAATGTGGCGAAAGATTCTCCCCGTTATTACGGCAAAGCCCACGATGTACTGACAGGAAATCTGCTGTATAAAACAATGGAATTGGTGAAAAAAGAAAAGCGCCTCGATCCAACAGTTCCTCAAAAGAACCGTGTCCTTTCTCTGAAGGAATCCGGCAAGCTCTGGCGCTCCGGTAAAAAAAGTTCCGGAATGGCGGCGGTGGCTCTTGCTTCCGACCCAAGGTTTGAATGTGCTGTGGATATTTCCAAACCCTACACTTTCAATGGGAAAAAATACGATGCGCTGCCCGGATTTGAAAAAGGATATTTCAAAGGAAAAGCGCCATTCCCCGGCGCTTTGCAGAAAAATGAATCCGATGAACTTTTCAGAAAACTTTACGACAAGTGTCATAAGGCAATGACAATGATCAAAAACTTGAAATAATGAGGGGCTTATGTTAAAAAAAATCTTACTTGCAGCTGTGCCGGTGCTCTGTCTGTTACCGGCGGACGCCAAAACGATCTATGTTTCCAACGCTGGCAATGACAAAAATCCGGGAAGTGCCAAAGCGCCTTTCAAAACCATTGCTTTTGCTGCCCGAAAAGCTCTCCCCGGGGATACTGTGAAAATTCTTCCCGGACTTTACCGGGAACAGATCCAGTTTACCAGATCCGGTAAAAAAGGCGCCCCCATCACTTTTGCCGGGACCCGGGGCAAAAAGGGGGAGTTTCTGACCATCGTTGAATCTGACGGCGTGGCACTCAACAAGTGGGAGCTTGCTCCTGAAATCGGCAAAAATGTCTGGAAAGCCAAGGTCGCCAAGCGCCCCGCCATTGTTATGATGGATGGCAAAATGATCGCTCAGATCAATTCCAGGACCATGGCGCTCAAACGCTGGAAAAAGTTGCCGGATCTTATTCAGGAAAATGATATCTGGAGCGCTTTCGGTCCTAAATGCAAACGTATCCCCGGATTGGATCTTCTTGCTCTTGATAAAGATATCCAGGTCAAGCATCAATATTTCCGCAAGCGCCGTGAACAGTTCTGGCCCGTCCTCAACTATGTGCTTTCCGGATGGAGCAACGGCTTTCTTTATGTGCGTTTTGCCAACGGAAGCACTCCCCAAAAACACAAATTTACTGCCGCTTTCGGTGAAGGATTCACCCTTTCCGGTGTGTCGAATATGAAATTTACCGATCTTCACATGCGGGGCAGCCGCTACCAGTTTCACCTTGTAAAACAATGCTCTTTCATCACTATCGAGAACTGCCTTCTTATGCACGGCGGTGCCCGTATCAGAATTGATTCTGAGTGTTCCAATGTGACGGTCAACAACAATATCATGACTGCCGGTTTCGTCAGGGATGACCTTTTCGGACTCCGGAGCAGCGCCGACATGCGGGGCGGACTTCTTTATCTGATTTTCAAGTACATCATCGGAACCTCTCTGTCTGACGATGTGGGTGTCACCAACCGGGGTAAAAATACTCTTATCACCAACAATGTCATACTGCGGGGACTTATCGGAGTGCAGGCATTCGGACCTGATGTGAAGCTCCATGACAATGTGATCCGTGAAATGTCAAGCGTGGGGATCGTTACCGGACCTTACGGCGGCGGACACTTTTATGAAAACCTTGTCATGAATTGCGGTATCCCGCTGCGTATCCACCGTATCCGTGAAGCACACAGAGACCCCTTGCGCACAGAGTACCACTACCGCAACCTTTTTGTCCAGGCGCCCCACGGCGGCAGCAATGTTTTTGTTCACTGCTCCTCCATGCTCATCGGAGACGATGTGATCAACTTTGAAAAAGACAAAAAAGGAAAGCTGGTTTACAAAAAGAATCCTCCCAAGCCGGTGGACCCCGGCAGATTCTACATCTACCACAACACCTTCTGGGGAGGACAGGATGGCGGTTACGGACTTCAGGTCGATCGTCTGGCACGGATCTTCCGTTCCGTGCTGCCCTTCTACTTCATCAACAACATCGTCAAGTTCTGTCCCCGGCACAACAGTCGCTGGATCGATGCCATGGAAGGCAATTTGTTCTATCTTTTCGGCCCCTCTGAAGTGAAGGACAAATCCCTTCGTGATCCCGGACTTTACAAGGTCAACCGTTCCATCGGTATCGTCAAGCACGAAAAGATCTGGAACAACAAGGGCAAATACGGACTGCCCGATATGACTGTCTCTGCCAATTCCCCTGCTGAAGCAAGCGGCATTGACATCAATAAAGTCAAACTGGGCAAAGATGGACGGCAGATGCCGCCTCTTCCCGGCTTCAAGGCGGGGTACTTCAAAGGCAAAGCCCCTGCCGCCGGAGCTTTCCAGGTCGGGGAGTCTCAGGAAAAATTCTACAGGATGCACCGGCGGACGGAGGAGATCTCCAAGATGCTGAGAGCTGCTTCCAAATAAAAGAGAACTGTCATGAAAAAAATGATTTGTCTTGCCGGTGGAGTCCTTGCTTTTGGGGCGGGTGCTGCCGGGTTGTATGTTTCACCTTCCGGGAGCAACAAAAATGCAGGGAGTGTCAAAGCACCTTTTGCAACTATTACATTTTCAGGGACAAGAGGAAAAAACGGGGAGTATCTTTCCATCGTTGAGGCACCCGGCACTGTCTTGAAAAACTGGGCGCCTGCCCCTGAAATTGCTCCCGGTGTCTGGAAAACCAAACTTGCCCGCCGTCCCGATCTTGTGATGATGGATGGCAAGATGATCACCTGTATCAACAGCTCCACCATGGCGCTGCCCCGGTGGAAGAAGCTTCCCGGCGAACTCAACGAAAATATGTTCTGGGGCAAGTTCGGTCCCGGATGCAAACGGCTCCCCGGAGTTGACTTTTTGCGTCTGCCCAAAGATATCCGGGTGAGCCACTCCTATTTCGGCGGACGCAAAGAACAGCTCCGGCCCGCCATCGGCATGCAAGAAAAGGGTAGAATATGAAACGGATATTACTTGTTGTATTTTGTTTTTTGCAAATCGTATCTTATGCCGATGATTTCACAGATCAGAAAAAAAGAGAAATTGCAGGGATTTTTCCATTTCTTGAGTCCGGGGAACGGTGGACAAGAATGCGTTTTCAAAGCTTCATGGCTTCAAAGGGTATCCGTTTCAGCGGCAGCGAGACACTGCTTACCGCCCGTTTGAACAACAGGAAATTCTTTGGAGTCCCTGCCGTGGAAATGCGGGGCTATTTTGACAAGGCGCATCTTCTTGAATCCATTGACATCACATTTGCCAACAAGGGCGATTCAGCAGGGACAAAAAATATGAACCGGGCAATAAACCGCAACGGGAAAGATATCCACTCGAATTTGACCTTGCTTTATGGATCTGCTGTCAGAAGAAAATTTGGTTCCAGAAAAATCAGCACCCGTGGTGTCAGCTGGAAAGCCGGAGCTTCTGAAATCGCACTTGAACGTGTCCGCAACGAGTACGTTGTGCTTCATCTTTTTATCGGGCAAAAAAAATCTTCCGCTCATCTGCCCCTGAAGTTTGATGTGAAAAGCGCAGATGTTTCCCAGAAGGTCAAAAAAAATGATTTCGGTGATGTTTTCATTGCTGATATCCCCATGGTCAATCAGGGGAACAAAGGCTATTGTGTCCCTGCGACCGTAGAAAGAGTACTGCGGCATTACGGCATTAACAATATCAATATGCACTTCATTGCCGATAAGGCAAATACAGGCACAGGCGGCGGCACATCTTTCAAGGGAGTGACTCAGGCATTGATCCCCATAGGACGTGCTCTGGGGCTGACTCTTGTGCCCGCCGGGGATGTGCGTATAGGTATGCTGAAAAAATATATCGACAGGGGCTTCCCTGTTTTCTGGTTCATGTATGTCAATCAGGAGTATGAAGCGATCAGGCGTTCAAGCCGTACTCAAAGGAAGCAGTCCCGTTCAGCGAAAGCATGGGCAAAGGAGATTCGCTCTTATCGGGTTCCCGGTAAGGGCGAGGCTCATGTCTGCCTCGTGATCGGGTACAACGCTGAAACTGAAGAAATCGCTGTTTCCAACTCCTGGGGAGCACAGGAAGTACAGCCCACCTGGGTCCCCTTGAGGGTCGCCAGAAAAGTTTCTCAGGGGAGAACTTTTATTCTTTATCCCCGATGAATCGAAAAGGTTCCGGATCGCAGTTACCGTTGGCAGCAGGGGCAGAAGGCTGAGGTGCGGCCGCCGAGTTTTACACTTTCAATGACGGTTCCGCATTTAAAACACTTTTTCCCCGTTCTGCCGTAGACTTGCAAATTGACGGAAAATTTTCCTTCACTGCCGTCCACATTGAGGAAATCTGAAATGGTGGAGCCCCCTGATTCAATGGCTTTTTTCAGTATGATTTTAGAGTGATGAACGATTTTTTTACACTCTTCCAAAGTCAATGTTGAAGCCTGGCGACGGGGATCTGTACCGCTGTGAAACAGTGTTTCTGTGGCGTAGATGTTGCCGATACCCACCACAACAAAGTTGTCCATGATGAAGTTTTTGACACAGCTTTTGACCTTTAAGGCTTTACTGTGCAGAAACTCCGGGGTGAACTCCTTTTCCAGAGGTTCCACCCCAAGCCTGTCCAGAACTGTCGGGAACTTTTTACCTTCCGGCAGTTCGTGAAGTTCGAAGATACTGAAGCGGCGTGTGCACTCAAAGCGCAGGATATTGCCGTTATCAAGGTGAATGAAGATATGTTCGTGCTTGCGCCGGGGGATGTTCCCCGGCTCTACACGGACGACTCCTGACATGCCGAAGTGCATGAGAAATGCACGGTTCCCTGTGATCTCGGCAACAGCATAACGCCCCCTGCGGCGCACATCGAGGAACTGCGCTCCAGTCACATCGGCATGACGCAGCGGTTCAAGAGATGTACGCAGTGCAGGGGAAAACACCTCTGTCTTGAGAATTGTTCTGTTGACAAGAGCCTTCTTCAATGCCCTTGAAATATTTTCGACTTCCGGCAATTCAGGCATTGTCAGTTGCGCCCTGAAAGACGGTCGTAATTGCCTGAGAAAATGGCAAGTTTGGCTTCATCTGAGATCCTTTCGGACAAAACACCGTAAATCTGCATGGCAATATTGCAGATGGGGAAGTCGGTTCCGAAAAGGAGCCTGTCTGCCCCGCACTGCTCCACCAGATAACGGAGCATCCCCCAGCGGAAAAGTCCTGTGCCTGAAATATCCCAATGGAGATTTTTGTGACGCTTCATGAGTTCAGTACGCTCCAGAACAAGTTTTCTCTCTCCCGGGTGAGCTGCCACCACCTTGAGGTCGGGGAGATTTTTCATCAAATTGTCAAGATCCTCTGTCTGGGGACCGTGGATGTTGACGGTCATTCCCAGATCCCGGGCAACAGCAAAGATCTCAAGGATCTCAGGTGAGGAAATTGAGGCGTATCCGCTCATATAGGGCACAAGTTCACCGATCCAGGTGACGCCTTGCTTGCGGTATTTTTCCAGTTCGGCAATGGAATCTTTGACAAAAAGGGGATTGATGCGGATCCCGGTCTGATAGAAGTCCGGGTACTTTTTCTCAAGTTCAAACCCTGAAGCATTGGTTTCAGCAAAGGGAGCAAAACTTTCGGGCTCCGATTCAACGCGGATCACGGAACCCACACAGAAATCCACCCCTTCAGCACGCATGTCAGCAAAGAAATCTTTCGTGCAGTTGGGGGAGCCGTAAGCATTGAACTTGCTGCGTTCCAGATCATCAGCAATGGGGTGACAATGAACATCGACGATGCGGTATCCTTCGATCATTTTTTCTTCTCCGTTTTTTGGATCATTTGAGTTGCATAACTGCGTTGCGCCGGAGTTCCTTCCGGCAGCTGCAGTGCTGATTTATAGAAAACTGCCGCTTCACTGAAACGGCGTTTGCGGTACATGATGTCTCCCCGCATGAGAAAATAGCGGAAACGCAATTTTTGTGGGAGCTCCTTTTCTTTGACGAGAGAAAAGTGTTGTTCCATTTTATCCGTTTCCGGGAACGCCGCCAGAGCGGCGTAGTAACAGGAAAGCGTACTGTTGCCGGTCGCAGCCATCCACTTGCGGGCTGTTTCCTGTGCAAGTTCCCGGTCATTGGCTTTCATGGCACGGGTTATGAGGGAAACAGCATGATTGGTGTCGGGTTTGAGAAGGAATGCTGCCTTAAATTCTTTCAGCGCCTCAGGAGTCGTTTTCCCTGCTTCCTTTTCCAGAGCCATGCCCCAGGCAAAGTAATCAGCTCCCCGCAGGGGATGGGCTGTCAGGGTGCAACCGATGAAAATGAGAACTCCCGAGACGATCAGAAAAAGCGGCAATCTGCTTTTTTTTGCGCTGAAGTAACTGAAAAGCCATACTGTCAGAAGGGTGAACCAGGGAAGCAGCAGAAGCCGGTAACGTCCGATCGGCTCCCGGATGCAGAGAAAAACGGCAAGGGCAAAAACGGGAACCAGAAGAAAACCTTCCTTTTTCTTCCAGCGCCCGGTCACAAGCAGAAACAATATGGCTGCAGCGGCACAGGGAGGTATAAATTCAAAAGGTATCCTGAAAAAAGGGATCTTTGTTCTTAAAAAATGGATATTCAGATTTTCCGGGATCTCTTCGGGGCTCAGGAGCTGCGGCGTCCTCAGCGCCATCTTGAAAACCGTTTTGACCAGAGGGGAAACACTGGAAACAGGGGCAGGGGCGCCAGACGCAGAAGCAGGAGTCGTATTGACCGCAACAGCATAGGAAACAGGATTGAAAAAACAGTTGAACCTTTTTATGACGATCAGATTGACAGTTGAAAAGACTCCCCAGACCGCCAGCACTCCCCCGGCGAAAAAGAGTATCCGTTTCAACGGGAGCTTACGGCGGTGGAGATAGTACAAATTCCACACTCCAAGACAGAGGACCAATCCGATGGCAACGGGGCGGCCCGTTGCGGCAACACCTGCGGCTGCCCCCGCCCCCAGAGCGAAAAGGGGGGCGAAATACCGCTTTCTTGCTTCAAGAAAGGCGAAGATGCTCAGGATGATGCCGAAGTTGACCAAAGAATCCTGCAAGGTGGTGAATTCATACATGAGTTCAACAGGATTCAGCGCCCAGACAACACCTGAGAGAAGAGCAAGATGCTTTTTCCCTGTGAGCCTTAACGCCGCTGCCCCAACCATCGCTGCTCCTGCCGCTCCCAGAAGAGCTTGAAAGAGTACATGCCACATAACAGGGTGTACATTGCCGTTCAGCTTCCAGAAGGTAAAGACTTGAAGGCGGTGAAGGGTGAAAAAGAAGTGGTTTTCAGGCGTTCCCCATTCACCGAAGCGCAGAAGCGTTTCCATATCCAGCCCCGGCAGCAGATGATAGTAACTGAAAGGGGAACAATGATAAAAAAGGGCAAACATCCCCCGCAGCACCAGTGCCGTGCTGAACACGAGGATAAGGGGATGACGGCGCCAAAAGTTCAATTTGCCTCCTTGAGCCATTGGGTGATAAGTTCAAGATCTTCAGGAGTGCTGTCGAAGATCTCAAGGACAAAGTGCCTGACTCCGTACCGGGCGCAGGTTTTGACGAAACGGGGCAGATCCATGGTGTTGGGAGTGCTCAGGATCTTGTGTCCGTCATGGAATGACTCTTTTGGGGTGTCGGCATTACAGACAGAAGCGTGAAGATGGATCATTTCCACATTGCCGCCCTTGAGGAACTTTTCTGTCTCAGCGTGGAAGTCGAGATCAAAAAGATGGCAGATGCACCAGAAGTGTCCCGTGTCGATACAAAGGGGGAAGTCAAGGTAATTCATATCCTCAGGCAGCATGGAACCGGCTCCGAAGGCGGGAAAATCCGTTTCGATCGCCCAGAGGATCTGGGGAAAACGGCGTTTGAGTTCGTGAAGATTTTTCTTCACTCTTTCCCGCCGCATAAGGTATTCGTCACATTGGGTAAAATCCCTGTTGCGGCAGTTGCCGGGGAATAGAGTCAATTCATCCCGGAAAAGAGGAGCCATGCACTCGCCGTAACTCTTGCCGTGTCCGAAGGCTTCTACCATCCGGTCGCTCATGTAAAACCCGTGGAAACAGCTGCGGGTGATCCCCAGTTGTTCAAAGAGTTTCACATTGTTTTCGACTCCCTCCCAAACAGGGGAAATATCTTCTGCGGCAAAGTTCCAGTTGTACTTTTCAAGGAGGGGGGAGTGTCCACTCAGGGGCACATTATGCCGGTGCAGGAATTCGATGGTTTCTTCGTTTTCATCATTGTGGAGCTGCACCCCCATATTGATCCCCAGGGCGTCAGCTTTTCTTTGAAAGGCTTCAAGAAGCTGCTCTTTTTCCGGGGTATGAAAATTGATGGACGATATGTCGATGAGAAAATCCTGCATCTTTTATCTGCCTTTGTTGTGGGCGACCACCAGATCGTAAGAAAGGGGACCGCCGAAAATATCCAGTGCAGAGCCGATGGTGTAGTGGACTCTTCCTGAGCCTGCCTTTTCGATAAGAGCTACATCTTCAAGGGTGCGGATACCGCCTGCGTAGACACATTCAATGGGGGATTCATTGCTGAGGATCTCAAGAAGATCGGTGTCGATCCCTGCTTGTTTTCCCTCTACGTCGACGGCATGGATGAGGAACTCTGCGGCGCTTTCCCCCAGCATTTCAAGGGTCTCTTTATTGACTTTGAGATCTGTGTAGGTGCGCCAGCGGTCGGCGGCGACAAAATAGTCCTCTCCCCGTCTGCGGCAGGAAAGATCAAGGACAAGATGTTCCTTCCCCACCTCTGCCAGAAGCTGTTCCAATTTCTCAGGGGAAAATTTTCCCTCCTGAAAACACCAGCTGGTGACGATGACTTTATCGGCTCCGGCACCGATCCACTTTGCAGCGTTGGCAGGGGTGATCCCCCCGCCGATCTGCAAATGCCCCTGCCACGCCTTGAGGGCGGCACATGCGGCATCTTCGCATCCTCCTCCCAGCATGATGATATGTCCGCCCGGGAGGTTGTCTCTGCGATAGAGTTCTGCGTAATACTCCGGCGTTTTCTCTGAAACGAAATTCGTTTTCAGCACGCCGGTATCAAGGGTGGAGCCGACGATCTGCTTGACTTTGCCGTCATGCAGATCAATACAGGGGCGGAAACTCATGGAACGATTTACTCCCGGTAATTATTTAAGACCGATCTTCTGGCTGATCTGGTGGGGGACTCCGGGAAGAAGGACCCTTGGATCGCATTTTGCGTTGGCACTTTCGACACAGATCATTTCTGTGTACTCTTCAGGAGAGTAATCTGCCATGGTGGTTGCCTTTTCGACCCAGGGATTCCAGACCACAGTTGAGTCGGAACCGGATTTCTCAATGGTGATGATACGTCCCCAGCCCGGATCCACGATTTCGGTGGAGCCTGAAGCAGGGTAGTAGACATTGTCGATTTCAGAGGTGACTTTGATATCTCCCTGCTGCACATTGCCTTCAAATTTGGAAGCGCCCTGTTTATGGTTGAAAAAACTGCACTGGTCCAGCCCGGAGACAACGATCTTGTTGATGTCAGAGATGGCAAAGTAGGTGTGGAGCGCACATCCGATTTTAACGGGTTCAGTGCCTTTATTCACCATGACAAGAGTCATCTCAAGCTGTTTGCCCACTGTAAAGATCATATTGACGGTAAAGGGGAAATCGGCCATGGCAAACTGTTTCATGTCAGAGTCAAGAGTAAAGACAAGTTTGGTGGCACCTGAGGGGAGTTCGGAGATCTCAGCGATCTCCCACTCTTCGACACGGACGAAACCGTGACCGGGACGCCCCTCAACGAAACTTGCACCGAACCAGGGCCAGCAGACGGGCACGCCGCCCCGGATGGGCTTGCCGGGGGCAAAGAAGGCTTTTTTACTGACCCAGAGAAGATTTTTTTCTCCGGTGGGGATGTATTCGAAGGTGTGGGCACCGTTGGTGGTGATCTTGGCGGAGGCGTACTTGTTGGTGATGGAAACGATCTCCAGTCCGGAATCAAGCTTTGAAAAGCTCACACCGGGAACGTTGAATTTCTGATTGTTCATAATGCTTTGTTATCCTTAAAAATTTACGGTAAAATTATTCTTCCTCATCCGGGGCAATGGGCTCGGGAGCCCTGGAAAGATGCTCCAGAAGCAGCGAATGGGGGAGCAGTTCATTTGAAGAGGGCGCAACAGTCAAACTCATACTTTTCCGGGAAAGTTGACGGTTGCCCCAGCAGTAAAGCTGGAAGAGATCCTGAAGGTCGATGTGTTCCAGCTCTTTTTTGCCGGAGCGGTCAAGGTGCCTTGACTCCGTACACAGCTGCGGGGTGTACTCTGTCAACTGCAGAGAGCTCTCAGCTTTACGGATGCTCTGGCGCAAAGAGCGCTGTGTTTTCCGTGAAGCAAGACAGCCGGGGATGGGGAGAGGGGCAGCTTCTGAAACTTCCTCATTACAAAGGACACTCCAGGCAAAGAGGGACTCAAACTGCCAGGGGCGTTTTTCCACCACAGTTTCCTTGTCGTAGATCAGAACTGCCCGTTCAAGGACCAGAGTCCCGTCATTATCGGCAATACGGAAGGCAGATGTAACTCCTTCCATTTTCGCTGCTGCCCGGTGACGCCAGATGTCGCTGCCTGTAATGAACTCAGCTTTGACACCGCCCCGGTATTCCACCTGGATGTACCATGGAAGCTCTGAACCTGCGTAAAATTCGGCATTCTCTCTGTATTTGCAGCAGTGCATCTTTTCTTCGCCCCAGATCCGGTAGCTGATCTTTGCCCAGGGACCGGGAAATTCAATGGTTTCAAGAGTGATGTTTCCCACTTCGCCCCGGTTGCATGCCGCTACAGATGTGGTCATGGAGGCACAGCCGTTGGTGATGACAACATCACGTTCCACCTGGAACTCTGAACCGAAGGGAATGATACTGCGGGTCTCAAGAGAGAGGGACAAGCTGTCTTCGGCGCGATGGAGCCGGAAGATCTCCGGCAGGGCGGAGACTTCTGAAAATCCGGCTAACTCCCCCCGGTTGATCCGGAGCAGAGAACGGGATTTACTGTTGGAAATTTCCAAAACTGTTTTACCGGCAGGGAAGGCTTTTAACTGCCAATCCTCTGTACCGGCGGAAAATGGTGTGAAATTTTTCTTCAATCTATGACCTCAAAGATTTGGGATTCCTCTTTTCTGATAAATTCCCGGGGCGGTGCAGCCGGATACCCCATGGGACAAAGTGCTGCGACACGGCAGGGCGCATCGACGCCGAGTACTTCGGCAGCTTTGACGGGGTCAAAGGCACAGACCCAGCAGCTGCCCAGCCCTTCTGCCGTTGCCGCCAATACAGCGTGCTCCATGGCGATCGCCATATCGGTGTCGGCACTGTTAAAGCCATCCTCCCGTTTCCAGGATTTTTCCGGATCATATATTGCCGCAAGGATCACCGGGGCTTCTGCGGGGAACTCCTGTTTGCAGCAAGCTGCCAGACGTGCTCTCAAATCGGCGTTGCGGATGAATTTGAAAGAAACAGGCTGTAAATTGCAGGCTGAAGGGGCGGCATTGACGGCTGCGGCGATCCGCCGTGCCGTCTCATCCGGTACCGGCGTGTTTTTGAAACTGCGGATACTTCTGCGATTCCTGACAACATCGTAAAAATTCATGAGAACTGCTGCTCCTTGGGAATGAATGTTTTTCTGATCAATTGAGGACAACACGTCCGTCATAAAGCAAATTAAAAGAGGAAACGTTGAGCCGTTTCCAATGAGCGTGGATGATGGCAGTCTGCAAAGCACTCAAAAGATAGGGCAGACCACGATTTTTAAGGGGGATGATGACCCAGTAACCTTTTCCGCGTCTGTAACGCATGTAAAACTTCAAACTGTCCTCATTGCCCGGCTGGATACATTCAATGGCAATGTCAGGATAATTTCTGAGTGTCACCATGATCAGATCGATGGAGGGCAGCAGAGAGTCAACCTTATCACCGGGACGGAGCACGCCGCTCCCCGGAGTTTGAGTGATGACCGGGAGCGGTCCGTGGATCGCTGATTCCAGCCGGGGAATGATCACCCCTTTTTCATCTACGACAAGCTCCCCGCCGGGGCTGTAAAGTACGGCACGGGGGATCCGTTCAACGATCCTGATCTGAAGTTTGTCGGGCAGGATCCTGACGACTTCAGCTTTTTCAATGCCGGGAATCTTTTCAATCTTTTTGCGGAGATTGAAATAGTTGATGTTGAATACATTATCTCCGGGAGCAATGCCGGTGCGGTAACAAAGAAGTTTTTCTTTGCCTTTCCAATAAGAACCGTTGATGATTTCCAATCTGCTGAGTTTGAAATGGGGATTTTCGCTGAAAAAAGCCTTTCGCATAAGGAAAAACAGGAGTATGAAGCATGAAGTGATCAGGCAGAAAATACCCAAAACAGCAACCGCCCGCCAGACTTTGCGGCCGGCAAGGCGTTTTTCTTCTGACTCCTGTTCCGGGAGTCCGGGTTTTATTTTAACGTTAGCCATGACTTGTTATTTTGCTCCATACTTATAAGATAGCATCAATGTGATATTTTTTCAAGTTTGAAACACAGTAATATCTGTTCATTTGAGAACGGTACGGACACGGGAACAGAAAAAAACAGTTTTTTTTACTCTTTGACTTGATTTGAAAGAGTTGAAGATGTATTTTATTATGTATGACATATTATTGATCCTTTGTGAAAGGGGAATTGACAAGGTGGACCTTTCTGAGAGCATGAAAAAAAAGACGTTGGCAGAGTCCTTTGAAAATACACTTCTGGATTATATCCGCAGTGAAAATCTTTCTCCCGGTGATGCTCTGCCAAAGGAGATCGAACTTGCCAGTGAATTCAATGTGAGCCGTCAGGTCATCCGGGAAGGTCTTGCCGGGTTGAAGACTTTCGGTATCCTTGAACCCCGCAAGCGGCGGGGGATGGTGCTCAAACGCCCCAATGCTTTCGCAGGCGTCAGCAAAATCGCTCAGGCACGGCTTTTTTCAAGAGATGAGTGCCGGGAGTTCATGGAAATCAGGATCTTCATGGAACTGGGTATGGCAGAGTTCATCTCAGCACGCAAAAGCCCGGATGATATCAGGGAACTGCGCCGTTTGGCTGAGAGGTCCGGAACTGCCCCCGGTGTCGAAAACGAAATCGCTTTTCACCACAAACTTTTCACCATCGGCGGAAACAGCCTTGCCGGGGAATTTTTCAAGATCATAAGTACCGCCTTTTCCCCTGTGAAAGCTCCGTCTGTTCCCCAAAGTGATCTGCCGGGACATCTGGAACTTTGCGACGTTCTGGAAAATGGTCCCCACCAGGATTTTTACGAAACATTGAAGGGACACTTTGCCCCTTATTTGAACAAGATATAAAAGCAACTCTCAACCAACATAATCGAGGTAGAAAAATGAAAAAAGTGATTTCTGCAACCATTACTCCCCTTCTTCAGGACGGATCACTGGATAAAGCCGGTCTGAAAAAGATCTTTGAAAGAAATGTCCGTCACGGTCTGGACGGCATTTTTATTCTGGGCTCAATGGGGGAGTGGGGAAGTTTTTCAGACAGCTTCAAAGAGGATTTCGTCGCTGAGTCAGCCAAACTGACTGAAGGAAAAATCGATCTTCTTGTGGGTATCAATGCCACAAGTCTCCCTCTCTCTCTGGAAAATATGAAGCGGTACAGTCAATACAAATTTGACAGCTATGTGTTTATGCTGCCTGGTCGCACCTCTTCTCTGGCCCCTGTGAAATCTGTGCTGACGGTTCTTGACAAGGCGGACCGCCCTGTTTATTTCTATTACTGTCCCCCCAATAATAATATCAACTTCTCCCTTGACGACTTTGCCGCCATTATGGCGCACCCCAATCTCAAGGGCATCAAAAACTCATCTTCCAACATGTGGCTTCGCCGGGAACTGCTTCTCATGAAACAGGATAAGGGATTCAAGACTCTGCTTATGGAAGGTCAGGAGTGGGCAGTTGATGAAGCCTTGATCGCCGGTATGGACGGTATGGTCTGCGGCATGGGAGCGCTTTGCTCCAAGACCATGGTCGATATCGCCCGTGCCGTAGACCGCGAGGATTACAAAGAGGCGGTCCGTCTGCAGAATCTCTTTATCCGGATCTTCCACGGTGTTTACGGCATCGATCTTGCCAACGTCTGGAACGGGCAGAAGTATGCTCTCATGAAGATGGGACTCTGCGACAGCGCTTATACCATTGCTCAGGAAATGTCAAGCCTTACCCCCGAAGCCATGACACGGGTCGAAAAATGTATTGCTGAATTTAAAGAGGAGCTTGACTGATATGCTGCGTTATCAGGAAGACAATGAACTCCATCTGGATTTTCACGGAACCACCAATACCACACTCAACTACATTGCCGACAACTACGGTGTCGATGCTCTCAAAGGGATCCTGCGCAAGACCGGAAGAGAGGTGTACAAATCCATCCATGAAAAACTTCTCAAAGGTGATGCTTCTGAGCTGCTGGAGCATTTGAACTGGTTCTATTTCCGTGAAAAAGGCAAATACCAGCTGACCGTTGAGGAAAACAGGATCGTGCTTGAGGTTTTTGAGTGCCCCGCCATCCGCCATTTGCGGAAACTGGGGCTGGAACCTTCTGCTCACGTCTGCTTGCAGACCAGCGAAGTCAATGCGGGTATGTGTGAAAATTCTCCGTGGCATTCTGAAGTTCGGGTGATCGGTGAAGGGCACTGCATCCAGACCTTTATGAAAGACGCTTGAAAAATGATTCCCAGCGACCACTTTGTGCGTTTTTACAACGAAGTTTTCAAATTTCTTGACGAAAAAAACGGACTGGAAAAATACTATCTTGAAATCAGCCGCCATCAGGAGATGCACTGTTACGACTGTTTCATGAAAAAAGGTCTGCAGGGCATGGAGGAGTATTGGGGGCATATCCGTGTGGAGGAAAACTGCATCCTGGATTCCGGTATCGAGGGCAGGGTGCGTTACACCCACATGAAGAGATGTCCCAGTCTGACCAAAGTTCTGGACAACGATGCCGGAGCCTGTGAAAAATATTGTATCCACTGCCCCGGATGGGTCATTCCGTTGATGACCAAATGCGGATTTTACTACATCAAGTATCAGCACGCCATGGATGTCCCTGAGTGCTTTGGAGCTTGCTCAGAGTACCGTGAAGAGATCGAAAAGATCCGCGATGAAGCCAAGCGGCAGGGATTCAAGTATATTTTTTCCAACCTGGATGAATTTGAAACAGTTGAAAAAAATCGGGCATGCCGCATCTCTTTACAGCAAAAGGAGGAAAAAAATGATCCCAAGTGACCATTTCGTACGTTTTTATAACGAAGTATTCAAGTTTCTTGATGAACGCAATGCGTTGCGTCCATATTATGATCAGATCAGCCGCCATCAGGAGCTTCATTGTCTTGAGTGGTTCAAAAGAGAGGGACTCAAGGGGATGTATGACTACTGGGAACACATCCGCATTGAGGAAAACTGTGAGATGGAGCAGAAGCTGCTCCCTGACCGTCTCTATTTCCGGATGAGCCGCTGTCCCAGTCTTTCCAAAGTTCTGGACTGTGACGCAGAACCCTGCGCCAAATACTGTGACCACTGTGCCGGATGGGTTTTGCCTCTGATGACCAAGTGCGGTTACTATTACGTTGAAAACATCATCGGGCGTAAAACGCCTGAATGTGTTTCCGTCATCACCCCTTCCAAAGAGGTGGCAGAGGAGGTTCAACGTGAATATCTGGCTTCTGCGGTTGAGGAAAACACTGTCTTTTCCAATCTTGACAACTGGGAAGAGGTGGAGCGCAACAAAAAGTAAAGATCCATCATCTCCTGTGGAAATTAGGGCGGAATATTTAAAAAATCTGCTCTTTCCGACTTGTTTTTTGTTGTACTTGAGATATATTGTAGAAGAAGCCAGAGAACGGGTCTGTTCTTTGGCAAAAAAATAAACAGGGGCTTATTTATCGAGAAAAACGAATCATAAATAAAAATTAGGCAAACTGATTGTAATCGTCCATTCCTGAACTACCACTTCTAAAAGACGCATTGCAACATACTTTTTTGATCGGTGTGGCATACCTTCTGGTATGGCACAGATCGATATGTGTATGTTTCGCGCTGTGGTAGGCGTAGGAATGGGCACTTCTTCGGAATGTGCCTGTTTTTTTTTAAGCTTCGTAATGTTTTGTAACCTGAAATGAAAGTTGTGTGTATTTTTCAGAGGTACAATGATGATTATGACTAAAGAAAAAATTGTGATAATAGGGGGATGTGGTCATGTTGGCATCCCTTTGGGATTGGCTTTTGCCTCAAAAGGTTTTGATGTCACTCTTTTTGACAAAAATCAGATCAATATCAATGTGATCAATGGTGGTGAATTACCTTTCGCCGAGAAGGGAGGAAAAGAAATTTTGGAAGATCATATTGGTAAAAATTTACGTGCTTCAAATGATTGCAGTTTTATAAAAAATGCCGATATCGTATTTTTTGTCATAGGAACACCGGTTGATGAACATTTAAATCCCAAGGTACGCAGTGTTATTTCGGCAGTTGAAGAATATATACCTTATTTTACGGCGGAGCAACTTCTGATAATGCGAAGTACATTGTTTCCGGGAACTTTGCATGTGATACAGGAACATTTATTCCGTCACGGAGTAAATGCCAAATTGGCGTTCTGTCCGGAGCGTGTCTTGCAGGGCAAAGGCATCGAAGAAATATTTGCACTTCCCCAAATTGTTTCCGGTACAACAGAAGAAGCAGTTGCCGCAGCCGCAAAATTGTTCTTAAACTTAACTTCACAAATTATTTATACTACACCCGATGAGGCTGAATTGGCTAAACTTATGACTAACTCGTGGCGTTATTTGAGTTTCGCTATTGCCAATCAATTCTACATGATGGCAAATGATTCGGGGGTTGACTTCAACCGTGTCTACGATGCAATGACTGCCGGTTATCCCCGAGCGAAGTTTTTTGCAAAACCGGGACTTGCCGCCGGTCCGTGCCTTTTCAAAGATACTATGCAGCTTGCCGCATTTTATCATAATAATTTTTTTCTCGGTCATGCGGCTATGCTGATAAACGAAGGCTTGACAGATCATCTTGTCAAAAATTTAAAGCAAAAGATGGACGGTTCCCTTTGCGGTAAAAAAATTGCGATCCTGGGAATGACTTTCAAGGCAAATAATGATGATATACGGGAGTCTTTATCATTCAAACTGAAAAAATTGCTTGAAATCGAATTGGCTTATGTGATCGAATCCGATCCCTACCTTAAAAATAGTGTTCCTCTTGAAGAAGCATTGAAAACTGCTGATGGGGTTATATTGGGTGTGCCTCACGATGAGTATTTGGAACTGCAGATAAATGTTCCTTTTGTCGATTGCTGGGGCGTTTGGAGCAAATAATAAATAAGGAAATACAAAATGGATATTCTTGTTACAGGTTCAGCAGGTTTTATTTGCGGATATCTTGTGGAGGAATTGTTGAATAACGGGCATCACGTCTACGGGATCGATAACTTTTCAAAATATGGAAAAGTTGAAAAATCTTATGATTCACATCCCAATTATCACTTTGTCGAAGGGGATGTGAAAAATGCCGCATTGATGAATGAACTCGCCGTTGAATGTGACCAGATGTTGTGTGCAGCAGCAATGATTGGCGGCATTTCATATTTTCACGAGTTTGCATACGATCTGCTGGCAGAAAATGAGCGGATCATTGCTGCTTCATTCGATGCTGCCATTCATGCGAAAAAATTTGGTAAATTGCAGAAAATCAATATATTAAGTTCAAGTATGGTTTATGAATGCGCATCAACTTTTCCCAGCAGGGAAGGTGATGAACATAAATTTCCTCCTCCAATGTCAACTTATGGTTTTCAAAAGCTTGCCTGTGAATATTTTGCCCAGGGAGCATGGGAACAGTACAAACTTCCTTATACTGTCATACGCCCTTTCAACTGTGTCGGTGTCGGTGAAAAAAGAGCTCTTTGCGATAATGAAATTTCAAGCGGCAATATCAAATTAGCTATGAGTCATGTTGTACCCGATTTGGTACAGAAGATCGTCAAAGGGCAGGATCCTCTGCACATTCTTGGTTCTGGTAATCAGATCCGTCATTATACCTATGGCGGAGATCTGGCGCGTGGGATCAGGCTGTGCATTGAAAAAGAAGCCGCAATAAATCAGGATTTTAATTTGTCTACCCCTGTTTCCACATCGGTCATCGAACTGGCAGAAAAAATATGGAAGAAAATACACGGTGACAGCAAAACATTCTCTTATGTTTCCGATGAGCCTTTTATGTATGATGTGCAGAAGCGTGTACCCGATGTGACAAAAGCTGAAAAGTATCTTGACTTCAAAGCAGATACATCGCTTGATGCGATCCTTGATGAAGTGATCCCGTGGATCGTTGAACAGATTCGTATCGGGGGCATCTGATAATGAAATGCTCTATAGTCATCCCTGTCTATAATGAAGGGGGGAATATAATCAGTTCTTTGACTGTCATAAAAAATGAGGTTGAATTTGAGTACGAGATTATTATTGTTTATGATTTTGAGGAAGATTCAACGCTGCCTGCACTCGATGAGGCGGAAAAAATCCTGGGTATAAAAGTTGTAAGGCTCCGCAATAAATATGGACGCGGAGCTTTGAATGCAATCAGGACTGGATTGGAATCAGCAGCTTCGGAATATGTTATCGTTACAATGGCAGATCTTTCAGATCCGCCAGTTGTGATGAATGATATGATCAGGGCTGCTGATCGTGAACAAGCGGATATCGTGTGTGCTTCTCGCTATATGCGCGGAGGACGCCAAATAGGTGGACCTTTTCTCAAGAGTCTCATGTCGCGCTGTGCCGGTCTTTCTCTGTGCACTCTGGCAGGTTTGCCTACCCATGATCCTACCAACAGTTTTAAGCTGTACAAAAAAAGCTTTCTTGATCAAATGACGATTGAAAGCAGCGGTGGTTTTGAATTGGGTATGGAACTGGTCATAAAAGCTTGGAAAAAGGGATATAAAATAGTTGAAGTCCCGACCACTTGGCATGACAGGACTGACGGAAATTCAAATTTTAAATTATGGAAATGGCTCCCGCATTATCTTTATTGGTATTTGGTAGCTTTATCCGGTAAAACAGCACAGAAATTTGACCGTGGAGGGATTACCCGTTTCGGAGGAATTGTACTTTTTCTGCTGTTCATGATAACGCATATTCCTGCGGTTGCCGTGCTGGAAAAAATGGAAACATGGGTTGCGCTTTTGCATCTTGCCCACAAGAACGGTCTTAAATTCGGGCATGATCTTATCTTTACCTATGGTCCGCTGGGATACTTGCTATTTCCGTGTGAGCCCCGTCAGATTCTAATTTCCACTTTGTTTTATTTTGCTTTACTGCTTCCATTTGCTGTTTTTTTTATCCGCAAATCATCTCTGACAGATCTTTTTTTTCTGTTTGCTTTTACCATTGTTTCCTCAAACTGTACCTCGTATGAGATTTTTTCCTTTTTGTTGCCAATGCTGATTTTCCGCATCGCAGGAGAAAAGGAATCTGGACTCAAATATGGAGCGATCATATACACCAGTATTCTGGCTGCCGGTTGTGTTTTTGTAAAATTCATGGGGACACCTGTCATTGTGCTCTCTTTGCTGGCTGCAGATATTATGTTGTTGAAACAGAAGAAGTTCATTTTAGCTATACCGGTATTTTTATTGTGTATTCCTGTAATCTGGTGTACTTGTGCACAGCAGGATATAACACATCTCTATAATTTTTTCATTTATTCCTGGAATATTGCAGAAGGATATAATTATGCCATGTTCCAGGGGGTGAGTTCTCCATTATGGATTTTTATTTTAGCGGGCAGTGCAGCTTTGATCTTTGGGATCACACTTGGGGCAGACAGAAAAAAAGAAATCAGCAAATCTACTCTTGGAAGAAATTTGCACAGTATACTTCTGCTTCCTAATTTGTTTGTAATTTACAAATACGGTGTTGTCCGGGCTGACGTCCAGCATATTTATTTTGCCATGCAATATTTATCAGTGACTGCAGTTTTTTGTTCCGTATATTTTCATTGGCTCCGTCAAAAATGGCGTTTTTTTCTGTTTCTATTATCGTTGCTTCTGTTGTTTGTGTCAACATGGTGTCAGGGGATAACAGGTTATCTTGTGGAAAATTATCCCTTTATATCAGTTATTTTTGCTGCATCAATGCTTGGTTATATTCTTATAAAATATGACTTTTTCAGTCGATTATCTCGTCTTATCCTGCTTTTATTTTCATGCCTTGGTATTTGTTTGTCGATTTACGGTATTTTGTTGCCATGCAGCGCAGACTGTTGCAGTTTTGTTGTCCGCGAACAGAAAACGTTTGGAAAATCTTTTGATAGCGGTTCCCGGTCTGCCGTAACAGCTGATTATTTTACCTTTGATGTTTCTTCAATAGTCAGTACAGTGAAATACCGTCCGAGAATGGTAATTCAAAGTTATTCTGCATATACACCTGAGTTGCTTCAAAAAAATGCCCTTCATTTTGAATATGCTACAGCTCCTGATTGCATTTATTACGGTCGCCAGTGTATTGATTCCATACTGCCTTCTTTTCACGATTCTGCAGCACTTCTGCATATAATCAACAATTACGAGGCAGTGCCTCAAAGAAAACTGTTGCGAAAAAAAACAATTTCTCCTCCGGAAGTACATCTGAGCAAGATCAAAACTTGCCATAGTGTATTTAACAAAAAGATTGAATTACCGCAAAAGAAAAAATTTGTCTGGGTCTCCATTGACTTCAGAAATGCCTTGCTGGGAAATTTGTTGAAGTATGCACTCAGACCGTCTGCAGTTGAAATAAAACTTTTTTTAGATAATGGAAAAACTGTTACCCACAAGATAATTCCTGAAAATTGTACTGTTCCGTTTCTGATTTCTCCTTACATGGCGGAATGGGATCAATTGTACTTATTATTCAGTAAAAACAGTATCCAATTACCTGAAGTTATCAGTTTTTCGATTCGTCCTGTTTTTCATTGTTTCGCTCATTATTTTGATTTGAAAGCCTGGGATATGAAAATTGGAGAATTATCTTTCAACAAAAATATAACAGTTTGTTTTTATCAGGTGGATTCATCCGCAGAAAAAACAGACTGAGGTCTTTTATAAGCATAACAGGCGGCTCAGGTTAAAAAAAGAGGATAAATCAGGGGCTTTTTCTGATTTATCCTCCGGGAGACGGAAAGGAGTTGGACTTCAGAAGAAGACGCCGCTGCGGAGAGCTTCTTTGATGCGACCGATGTCGTAGCGGTTGTACCACCCGGTGGTATGCTGGAGTACGTAGGCAACTCCCCCTTCCTGAGTGTTCCGCAGAAAGGCGGCAAACTCATCGCCGCCGATGCAGCGGCTTTCATAGGCGCCGTAGTATTTGTCACCTAAATCTTCTTTCAGTTTTGCGCAGAAACGGTACAGTTCTCCGTAGGGGTGGTTGATACCGCACTCCTGAAGAAGTTCCGTCTTCCAGACACCGTCCTCTTTGAAAAGATCGGTTGAATCAAAGCCCGATTTGTAAACACCGTGAGCGTAGCAGACCGTGATGGTGGGGAAATACTTTTTCAGTGCCGCAAGATTGCTGCGGAATGATTCTCTGCCTTTGACCTTGTCCCCTTCGGTCATGACCAGATCTTCGTACTGATACTGGATCTCGTGTCCCAGCGCCAGTATGGCGTCAAGTTCATCCCGCAGCTCCTGAGTTGCGGCGCTGACCATGCGGATGTTATAACTGGTGCGGAATCCGAAACTTGCCTCCATTTCAGCCATTTCACGGGCGATCCAGTTGTCAGAAGGACGCTCTATATCGTGGACCCAGATGACACGCACTTTGTCTTCAAGGACAAGTTTGCTCTCATCATAGAGTTTCAGCGCTTCGGCAAAGGGCACAGGGGCATACCGGGGCTTGGAAATTTCAGCAAGGATCTTGCTGTACTCTTTGGCATTGAGAGAGTCATCCAGTTTAGTGTACTGTTCAAAGCCCAGATCGATTGGAATATATTTGGACATTTCAAAACACCTTCATTTTACCACTGTAAGGGACATCGTTGTTTTCTGCTGACTTGCAACATGGATCACTGTGACCTGCCATTTGCCGCCGACGGCGTTGAAGGGGATCTGGAATGTGAAGCTGCCCTGAGGAGTCTCAAAGCGGGTGTTCTTTGAGTAGATACGCTTCACTTTTCCTGCAGGATCACGGAGTTCAAGACGGTAAACGGTGGCACCTTGTGCGCCTTGAGCTTTGACAGAGAGTGTGACCATATTGCCGGCTTTCACAGTTGAAGGCATCTTTACCGCAGGAGCTTTGACCTCATGGGGCAGGACGGCGAAAAGCTGTCCGTAGCCGTTGGGGGCTTTCACCTTGAAGCTGTTGCCTTTGGCAAGGATCTTGCCGGTCCGCACATCATAGATCACTCCTGAGACGGGGAGGGCGATCGTGACAACAGGAGCATTTTTGTGGTCGATCCTGACCGCCTGTACCCGGGTGCCGTTGCCTCTGAGAAGTCCGAAATAGGTGTTGCATGAGTCTTTTTTCAGCACGCTTTCAGAGGGTACAAGATTTCCTTTGCTGTCGGTCACGACGGCATGAGGTTTGATCCCTGCCTGAGAAAGAAGCAGTTTGACAGTTTTCTGCATGGAGTCACAAT
>JAFTIE010000049.1 GCA_017457065.1 Lentisphaeria bacterium | reverse complement strand
TGCAAAATTCCGTCCGTGGAAAGTTGAAACATACATTGCCTTTGAATCAGAAGAAAAATCTATTGCTTTTGAACACTATCTCAAATCCGGCAGCGGTCACGCTTTCGCCAAGCGGCATTTCTGATAGATTTTTATTTACAATGTTGAAATCCACGGACTTTCTGTGTATAGTAAAGATTGACCGGCATTGCTTACCCCCTACTGTTTTTGTTGGACACTTAACAATAGGTGCAATTCCAGTCTTTTTCAATTCCGTCTTTCTGTTTTTTATGATTTTCTACTCAATTTTGTCACAAACCGTCGAAGATCCCCTTTAATGCCGTTTGTTTATTGATTTTTCGGTGTAGAAGTGTTATATTGTATTATGAAAAAAACAGTAAAAAAATTATTTCTGACAGCTACACTTATTTTTTTGACTGCTATGTTGCTGCTTGGAGCGGCGTTTGCCGTCAAGCCATTTGGCGATGTGTTTTTCAGTCTTTTTCTGGGCAGTTGTTATGTGTGCGATGGAGAAGCGGTTTTACATCAGGACGGCAGAAAAACACTCTTGCCGGTTTATAAAGCTGCCGATAAGCCTTTTCTACTGGTCGGACCATATAACTTTGGAGATTATGAAGACTTTTTCTTTGTCAATAAAAAACAAGTAGTTGGAACTGCCATTGATAAAGGCGGTGATGCCTGGTTCCGGATCGGTAAATATCTGTTTGTACTGGATGATCTGAATCATTGGGATGTGCTGCGAATGCCATGGAGAGATTACATGAGTACCCCAGCGGCAAAGAGCGAATATGATACATCCAGTAAGAACCGTATTTATATTTTTCCTCTTGATCCGTCAAACTCCACGGCACGTTTGGAAATCAATGGAAAATTTTTCACGGACGATATGCTTGATGCCTATAATGTAACAATCGAAAAAGATTTTTAACATTATTGGGGAAGAAAATTGCGTAATTACCCGTATCCGGAAAATTTTCTTGAAGATATGGAAAAAGAATTGGATGAAATTTTAAAAAAATACAGAAAATATCAGAAGTCGTATTGAAAAAAATATTTAACAGTGTATTGTAAAGGTATGACACTCACACTTGCAATACACTGCCTTTTCGCCAATATGCTCTTTGGTGCGGCGACAATTTGTTACAGCTTCAAATGTAAAGGGTTGCCGGGGATAGCCTATTCACTTTTTTCTCTTGCGACATTGGTTGTCTGGAGTATTATCGGTACGCTCTTGTGTTTATTTTTTTCATTTGGAGAAAACCGGTATGGGTTTGCAATATTTTTTGTATGGCATCTTGCAACATTTTTTCCCTGGATACTTCTTTGCCGGAACAAATATAAAATTTCTGAACCGTGGTTTCCCTGGATAGGTCTTTCCGGAATACTTACTCAAGTATCTTTCCTTACCGGCATCTTTCTTTTTGCTTTTCAAGACGGACTCTCTGATATTGACAATATTTTTCGTTATTGTGGTTTATTACTTTTGGCAGAAAGTCTCGGATTGGCCTGTACCGCAGTCACAATGAGTTTCAAAAGAGGAAATAAGCAAAGAAGCAAAATGTCATTGCGCTGTGGGATATGGGGAAGTGTATTGCTATTTGGGGGTATCGCCATATGGACTTTGGGATTTGCTGCCAGAGGAGTCTAAATTCGTACTGACCTGTGATGTTTATTTTTACAATATGCTGTTGTTTACAGTTCCTGCATTTATATTAACTGCACTGGTGTTCAGTTTTAAGAAAAAAAGTTGGCAGTGTCCTGATACGACATTAGCTCTGGCGGCTTGGGTTTGTGCTTTGTTTTTCTTTGGTGCCGGTTTATTCGCTATAAAAGTAACTGCCTGATTATTGTCATACCGGCAAATAATACCTTGCAAAATATTTCCGGGTGGTGTATCTTAATATAAGGCTTTCAGCGTGGAGATGCTATGTTCAGCTTGGAAAATTCTTTTATCAGAATATTATTTGCAGTCATTATACAAATTGTTTGCCTGGTGACCGCAATCTTTGGTATTGTTTGTGCCGGTGAACATGGCAAATGGGCGGGGAGCATAAGATTTTTATCCAAATTAGCCATTTCTTTTGCATGGTTGGTACTTGGAACAGTAATTTTGCCTCGCTTCAGTTTCTGTCATTCGCTCTGGGGATTAGCGGTATATACTATATGGGGGATTATGGGAATTGTGCCGTTTATATTGGCATTGTTCCGGGGGCAGCAAAAAGAAGATCCATCGAACAGGTACGATGGGATTTGGGGGACTATCACGGTACTGCTTTTTTGCGGAGCGTTGGCAGTTTTGCTTTATTATCAATGCGTAACAAACGGTCGCCTGATTGCAGACAAGTTATTTCTGGAAGAAAGTTTGAATGCGATCTGCTTTTTTCTTACATTGCCGGTGATCCTTTTTTTTACTCCGATATTTGCACTTTCAGCACTTATATTGGGGGCACTGCGGGAAAAGTTGTCAGGAGTTCTCAAAAACTTGCTGCTGCTGGCAGTTGGCCCGGTTGGTTTTATAATATTTACCGGAACCGCACTTCGGCAGTTGGGAAAAATTCATTCCGGACAAGGCGACAGCATATTTTCAATATTTGCAACAGCAGTCTGTTGGGTGATATTTATGTTTGTTCCATACGGTTTTATGTTATGGCACGGTAAAAAAGAGCAAGATAAGATGAAAATCCACAATGGGATCGCGGGGATATGGGCAGTCAACTTTTTTATGTTTGGGCTTTTTCTTTTGGGATACATTTGCAGAGTTCGTTAGCCTTTTGAAACGCATCATTATGTCGGCTCAACACAAACTTCCCTTTGTTATGCAAGCCCCTCCGCCTTGTATATGCCTTATATGCAGTTTCTGTTCGTCAGACCGGGAGTTTGCTATTGCCTTCTTTCAGATCCCACCTCACGATGGACACCCTGGGCTTTCACTAACAGTTCCTACTGACAAGGTCTGTATCGGACTTCCACCGGCGAGTCGATGCGCATGCCGCGCATACTGAAAACGGGGCTGCTGCAGAAACTTAAAAATCTGCAGCAGCCCCCTGTTATTCCGGGAAGGCAGAGAGCGCTCTTATTTCGCAGCAAATTTGGCGGCGGCTTTGAGCAGGCACTCCTTTGCACCGATACGGGTCAGGTTCTTGTGGTCGGGGATGGTTTTCCAGGCATCTCCTGCGGCGATGATCCTGCCGCCGCGGTCCATGAAGTTGACCAGTATCTTGATCCAGCCGTTTTTGACCAATCCTTTGCCCCAGGCTTCAGGACCGTTGGGCATAATAAGAAGATCAGTCTCATCCAGATTTTTCAACCCCGTCTTGACGATAAAATCAGGGCATTTTTCCAAAGTGGTGAGCTCTTTGATGGTCTGAGCGTGTCCGTTGAGGGCAGCGCCGCTGCAATAGGAGACACGGAGAGGACGGTAGGAAGATACAGGCAGTTTGGGAATGATCTTCACGCCGGTGGCATAGTAGACACAGCCCACAAAGATATCGTGGGTGGAAGGCAGATATTCAGGATGGAAACTTGTGGCAATGACTTTGCCCTTGCCGTAGGTTCCGGCAATCAGGGCTGGGGTGTTGAAGAAACTTACACCCGCTTTGCCCAGAGGACTGAGGCTGCTGGTGTAAAGAGCGTAGGTTTTGCAGCAGCCTTTGTTCCACTTGGCTTCTCTGGCAATGGGACCGCGGGAGTAGCGGACCATGCGCTTTCCGGGTTTGATACCCAGCAGTTTGGCACCTTCTTTGGAAAGGTCGATCTGCACATCGCCCCGGGCACCCACCGCTTCACGGATATAGGTGTAAGGCATCAGCTGTGCTCTTTCGGGACGGTTCAAGGTGATGTGGAATCCGGCGCAGATACCGACGTATGCGCCCCCCTTGCGGACGAAATCCTGCAGGGCCTTCACCCCCTCTTTGCCCATGGATCCCATCTGCAGCTGGCTGGAGCCTCCGGGCATAACGATCATGTCAAGACCTTTGAGTTTTCCTTTGCGCAGATCTTCGCCATTGAGCAGAGTCATGTCGATCTGGGGAGAGTAGTGGAGCAGTCTTGCCAGTAAAAGCACACCGCCGCCCCGGCTTCCCTTGTCGATGTAGAATCCGGTCTTGATCTTTTTACCGGTGTACCTGGCAGCACATTTTTTTGCGGGAGCTGCACATTTTTTGGCAGGTGCAGCACATTTGGAGGCGGCACAGCCTGCACAAAGAAGCAGTGCAGGAATCAGTGCAAGGAGCAATTTTTTCATTTTTTTCTTCCTTTTGAAATTACCTTTTTTTTACTTTTTATCAGATATCTCGACGATCTCCACGTTGTCTATCCATGCTTTGCCGGTGGCGTTGAGGGAAAGGCGGAATTCGATGTAGGGTCTGCCTTTTGAACCGGGATCGGCGGGAGCGGTGAATTCATACTCCAGCCGCCGCCAGTCGGTAGTTCCCTGGAACGCCTGTTTGGTGGGCCGGAACCAGGATTGCCCGCCGCCGCCGAAACGGATCTGGGTGGAAAATCCGGCGCCGCTCTTGTCTCCTTTGCCCTTCACTTTTTCCAGCTTGACAAAATAAGAGAAGCGGTAACGGGCTTTGGGCTTGAAGGCTTTGGCAGAGATGTACTGACGCAGATGTTCCGCTCCTTTCACCGCTTCGATGCGGAGCGATTTGCCGCAGGAGCGGTAGACCTTGTCATCAACATAGATCACTTTGCCGTTGTACCAGGCGCCGGCAAAGCGTTTGCCGCGGACCTTCACATCAAAGTTGCCGTTTTTGATGATGTTTTTGGACGCAGGACGCTTGCCGATGAAAGCTGTGCCGCAGTATTCGGCAGTCTGTTTCTTGAAAATGCTCCAGGCGTAGTAGGGCATCTTGTAAGCCGTGGCATCAGTGAGCACCCGTCCCCGGGTAAAGTTGATGACAAACTGTTTTCCTCTGATTTCCGGCATCGCCTTGCGGGGGATCTTCACTTCGGCGACCCACATTTTCCCGGGGATGACGCCGGGCTTGTAGACCAGAGCGCAGTTCCATTTGTTTGAAAGGTGTCCGGGGCTCTTGCGGATATCCACCACATTGCCCCTGCTGTTGAGCATGAACTGGTACATGATGGAAGAGGTGTGTTTGTCAGAGATGAAGATCTCCACCAGATTGTCCCGCCATGTGTTGATCTCATCCCGTTTGCGGTCGGCACAGAGCATCTTTGAAGTCAGGGGCTCGTCGTTTTCAAAGCCGAAGTAGAAATAATCTTTGTCGGCAAGCATTTTCACACGGGTATGGACCTCACCCACATCCCCCCGGGCGGGGATCAACCAGACGGTGTCGGCGTTTTTCCAGGCGCCTTCACTGAGTTTTCCGTCGATGACGATGGGGGTAGAGGGGGAATCTGCGTAGATGTTCCATGCGGAGCGGTCATTGTTCTGCTTGTGGAACTGTTTCATACCTTTGAGAACAGGTCCCCACAGCTCTTTACGCATGAATTTGACACGCTTGTTCGCCATACTCTCTCCGGCGGTGAGTTTTTCGGCACGGTCAAAGAGCTTTTCGATGCGTTTGACTTCGGCGGGACCGTAGATCTTGTTCCAGATGTCGAATTGTGAAGGCAGCACCGCCTGAGGTCCCACGGGGGTCTCTTTGATGTTTGCCATGATATCCTTTGCCCAGTGGCGTTCAAGGGTGTTGTAGAACTCCTCCATCTCTTTGGCGGCGCTGCCGTACATGAGTTGGAAATGTTCTTTCATGAGGGCGTCCACATCGGTATCTTTGTTCCAGAGGACTTTTCCGAAAACGTAAAAGTTCATGGAGTTGAAGATCCAGAAATCCAGTTCCGCTTCAAGGAAAGCGCCGAAGCTGTAGGGAGCGGTCTTCTTGTAGAAGCTGCCCACGGCACGGGGGGTGAAACTGGGCACATAGGGGATGCCGTTGCCGATCTTGGTGGTGTAGTTCCAGAGATAGGTTTTGGCATTGAGCTTTTTCTTCCATGCGGCGAGGAGTTCGATATCCCGCTTCTGAACGGCGGGATTGTACTCCTTCCAGGGGCCGGTCAGCGCCAGCTGGACGATGATGTTGGAGCAGAGATCCATGGAGGGGATGGGACGGGCGGCACCGTAAGCCATCATGGTACAGTATCCGGGGATACCTTCTTTCAGGAGTTTGCGGGCGATATCGCTTTTGAACTTCCAGATGTGGTCACTTGTCGCCTGTCTTCTTGCCTTGGCATCAGCTTTGGGATCGTGTTCCAGACGTGCCTTCACGCAGCGGGAACAGCGGCAGGGATAGAGGGAGTCGTTGGGCATGATGTTGAAAAAGGGACCGCTGAAATAGTTGGTACTCCATTTCGTGATCCCCCGTGAAGAGGCGGGCTTGCCGGTAAAATAGGCAAGAGCATCCTGATAAACCACCTCTTTGAGTTCATCATTGGTGAAGCAGAGGTGTCCGTCGGCATCATCCTTGCGTATGACCCGTGAGCCGTCAAAGCGGGTGCCGTCGGCACGGAGCGCAAAGTATTCAGGGTTGCTTTTGGCGAAGCGTTTGGTGATCTGCAGTCCCCGGAGCCCGTGGCAGTTGGGAATGGCAAGAGTGCTTTCACGGATACGCATGGCAGCCAGACGCTTGAGATCAGCTTCGTTCATGTTGCCGGGGGTGTTGAGTTTGGGACTGACACCCAGAGCTTTGACATTGACGCAGTAGGTGCGGCGGAACTGGCTGTCAGGACGGTCGGCAAGGTCGATGGAACCTATACGCCAGTCAGCTTTGCGGGGGACGACAGTCCCCATTTCCCCGGGGAAATAGAAACGCACGCCGCCGAAACGCTCCAGAAACTCGTAAACGCCGTTGAGTGTTCCTCTTTCCGCCGCCTGAAGCCGTTTGGCAGGCTGCGCCTTGGGATCATCGGTTCCTGCGATGACGATGTTTCTGCCGGAACTTCTGATAAGAAATCCGTCACGGTCGATCTTGCTCAAGTCGGCACCGATGGCTTTGGCTCCGGCTGCTCCCAGAAGGAAAGCGGTCCTTTTGCCCGTGGGGGCTGTGACCACAGGGACTTTGGAGCCGATGATCTTCTCAAGGAAGTTCTTCAATTCGTAACCTGCGAACTTGACCACGGCAACACTTTTGGCAGGAATGACGATCTCGCACTGAGCCTTGCCTTTTGAAGCAAGAATATGCAAAGGCTGTTCGCCCAGTTTTACATAGCGGGCACTGACAGCTTCAGGATTGAACCGGGTGCTGCCGGCTTTGGGAACGGCGTTCAAGGTCAGAGCCGCCGCCGACAACAGGAGCAGCGTGATTTTTTTCATAACTCCTTCTCCAGTCTTTTTTGGACTCAAAAAAACTTTCCCCCCCCGATCAGAATGCAGCATCAAACTGGATGTCGGATTTGGGGAAGTCGATCTTGCGGACGAACTTTGCGGCATCAGCGGCACCGTATTCGCGGTTCATACCGCAGTCTTCCCACTCAACAGAGAGGGGCCCCTGATAGCCGATGACGTTCAGTTCACGGATGATGCTTTCAAAGTCAACACCGCCGTGTCCGGGGCTGCGGAAGTTCCAGCCTCTGCCCACCTGGTCAAAGTCCAGATGTGAGCTCAGGATGCCTGAGGTGCCGTCAAGTGTCAGAGCGGCGTCCTTGATGTGGACGTGATAGATCCTGTCGGGGAATGCCTGGATGAACTTCACAGGGTCCACCATCTGCCAGTGCAGATGGCTGGGGTCGAAGTTGAATCCGAACTCAGGACGGTTGTCAAGGGCCGCCAGAGCACGTTTGGCAGTGACGATATCAAAGGCGATCTCTGTGGGATGGACCTCAAGAGCGAACTTCACACCGCATTCGGCAAAGACATCCAGAATGGGGTTGAAGGTGTCGGCAAAGTATTTGAATCCGTCAGCGATGGTCTGTTTGGAAACAGGGGGGAAGCTGTAGAGCATGTGCCAAATGGGGGAACCGGTGAATCCGTTGACCACATCGACCCCCATATTTTTGGCGGCACGGGCGGCATTTTTCATGCTTTCGATGGCCCATTCCCGCTTGGCTTCGGGATCTCCGGCACACTCAGCGGGGGCGAAACCATCGGAGCGGCTGTCGTTATTGGGGTCGCAGATGAGCTGTCCTGCCAGATGGTTGCTGATCGCCCAGACACCCAGACCGTACTTGGCAAGGAGTTCTTTTTTCGCCTGGCAGTAGGCAGGATCGGCAGCGCCTTTGAAAACATCGAAGTGGTCCCCCCAGCAGGCAAGTTCCAGACCGTCATAGCCGAACTGCTGCATTTTCTGACACATTGTCTCCAGTGGGAGATCTGCCCACTGTCCGGTAAAAATAGTTGCTTTTCTCATTATTGTTCTCCTTGTCAAAATATAGTGATCGATTTAACGCTGGTCCAAAGGGGACTGTCGAGCTGGATCTTTTTCCGTGCCCGGGTGGCGAGAGTGATGGGAACATGGGTAAATTTCCCTGCCCAGTGCCCCATGATCATGTCGGTGCGTCCGGACATGGCGGCGTGAACGGCGTTCTGGGCAAGGATGCCGCAGAAAATGGCATCGGAGCCTTCAGCTTGAACACTTCTGATGGTGTATCCCAGGTCAAAGTATTTTACAGAAACTTCCACATTGTGTTCTTTGCAGTAGCGGGTGATCCTCTCTTTGAGAAGGAGTCCGATATCCTTCTTGAGGATGTTCCCCGAGGCATCCCGCATCTCTTTGCCTTCTTCAAAAAACTTCTGTCCGGCGCCCTCTGCCACCATGATGACGGCGTGGTGGCGGCGGTTGAGTCTTTCGACCAGATGGGGCAGCAGTGCATGTTCGCCCTCTTCAAGGTTGAAATCCACTTCAGGCACGAGGCAGTAGTTGACAAATGGGTTCGCCATGGTGGCTGAGGCGGCGATGAATCCGGAGTCTCTGCCCATGACCTTCACCAGCCCCACGCCGTTGTAGGCACCTGAGGCTTCGTTGTGGACCCCTGTCACCGCCTTGCCCGCATGGAGAACGGCGGTTGCGAATCCGAATGAGGTGTCGATGAAGCTGATGTCGTTGTCAATGGTCTTGGGTATGGCGATGACGCTGATGGACAGTTTACGGCGCTTCACCTCTTCGGCGATGGCGTGGGCGCCGCGGGATGTCCCGTCACCGCCGATGCAGAAGAGCATGTTGACATTCATACGGACCAGTGTATCAACGCACACCTCAACACTCTCTTCACCACGGGAGGAACCCAGTATGGAGCCCCCCTCCTCGTGGATCCCGTCAACGACCTGTTCATCCAGCATCAGCGGTGAAAGTCCGTAAGCGGGATTCAGTCCCCGGTAGCCGTAACGGATCCCGTAGACCACGGGCACCTTGTAACGCTGTTTCAAAGTCAGGGTCAGGAACTTTATCACTTCGTTGAGTCCGGGGCACAATCCCCCCGCGGTCAGGATCGCCGCACGGCTCCAG
Source organism: Lentisphaeria bacterium (assembly GCA_017457065.1). Classification (GTDB taxonomy): domain Bacteria; phylum Verrucomicrobiota; class Lentisphaeria; order Victivallales; family Victivallaceae; genus UBA1784. The sequence goes on along the minus strand of JAFTIE010000049.1, from coordinate 2,866 downwards.
GCGGGATCGTGGAAGATCTTTTCACGGGGACCCGCCTGTTCAAAAGCGGGGATCTCTTCGCCCCGGTCAACGTACTCTTTGAGCACGGCGGCATCGGTTTCATAAACAACGGAACTGCCCTCTTTGATGAAAGCACACTCCTTGAGAGGGGAGTCCAGAAGCGGCTTGCCTAAAGTGGTTATACGAAATTCTTCTGCGGTCATAAAAATTGCTCCTGCAAGTTTCTTATAATCTGTTGAGGTAATTTCAAAAGTCATTCAAAAAATGGCAAAGATGTCATTCGCAAAGAGCTGTAAAGGGTAGTTTGAGGGTGCTACCTGCAAGGTAACAGCCGAAAACGCTCCCTTTATCAGATCGAAGAAGAGGGCTCTTTGACAATTTTGAGGAGTTTTGAAATTGCCTCTGTTACATAAGATAACCCCGGTCAGCCCTTATTTCAAGGAGTTTTTCCACTCTTTGTCCAACAAATTTTCCGCCCCGGCCATCTTCAACTCTTTTTAACGGGAATTTATTACCTCTCAGAAGCAATTTTTTCCCTTCACCGCAAAAAAAAGGTGCACTCATCAAGTGCACCGGGGAAAAAGCTTTCAGGCAGCCTTTTTTTCAGAATTCGAGAAGATGCAGATACTTCTCTGTCTCAATGGCATACAAAAAGAGATAGAGCCGGGGACCTTTGGTCTTGGAAATCAGCAGTGTGTAGACATTCTGGAAGAATTTGCCCTGCCGTTTTTTCAGCTCCTTGTCATCCATGTCGCCGTAGGCTTCACGGGGAATGGCGTAAAGATAAGCCATGAGCTCATCAAGGGTGTATCCGCCCTTTTTGATATAATCGTGGAGCAGACGGACAGAGTGCTGCTCTTCAGCTTCAAGAGTGTTGAAGAACTCAGTATCCTTTTCTCCCCGCAGCGTGTTCATATTCTGGGGGGCACACACCTCAAGCCAGTACTTTGCCAACTCCAGACGGGGGAGGAAATCCTCTTTGGCATAAGGTGTACCGATCTTTTGGAAGACCGTCTCAAGAACGTCAGGATTGAAGTCCACCACAGACCCCAGAGAGACCAGTTGCGCCATGGGCACGGTCTTGATGGGTTTGGCAGGATCGACCACCAGTTCCATGATGTTATTGATGTATTCGTCATCAGTGCCTTTGGTGTAGGCATCGTACATCTTGTCAAACTCAAAGTACTGTCTCAGGATCTCATCGTCAAAGCAGAAGTCAAAGGATTTGGTGGGATCACTTTTGGAGTAAAGCCACAAGATCACTTCAGGCTGATAGAGCTTGAGCAGTGTATCAGGAGTCAGATTCAATCCGGTGGATCCGGACATCTTTCCGGTGGCTCCTTTGATACCGATGAACTCATATCCCTGGAACATGGGCGCTTCAAATCCGAAGATCTTTTTGGCTATGACACGGCTGGTCTGGTAGCTGCCGCTGGGGGAAGCGTGATCCTTGCCGCCGGGTTCAAAGTCCACCTTTTCGTAGAGCCAGCGCATGGGCCAGTCGATCTTCCATGCCAGCTTGCAGTTGAAGTCGGTTGTGAAATCGAACTTCCCGGAGTGTCCGCACTTACAGGTGTAATCGGCTGAAAGACAATCCTCTGCAATGGCGGTGACGGTGGTGGTATCTCTGCCGCAGACGGGGCAGTAGATGCCCACGGGACAGTACTGTTCACGCTCTTCAGGGGTGCTTTCCTGAGTGCGGAAGGAATCCAGAATGTCGAAGATCTCTTTGCGTTTTTTCAGAGCTTCGATGATGTATTTGGAGTACTGTCCGGAACGGTAACAGCCGGTCTGATAGCGGAAATCCACCTCAATACCGAACTTTTTCAAAGATTTCTCAAACTCATTCTGAAAGTGTCTGGCATAGTTTTCGCAGCAGCCGAAGGGATCAGGCACATCGGTATAGGGTTTGCCGATGTGGGTCTCAAAACCCTCAGTGACCTTGGCAACGTTGACCGGAACTTTTCTGAGACGGTCGAATTCATCCCATGAAAAGAGCAGTTTCGCCTTTTTGCCCAGTTTGCGCAAAGCCTTGCAGACAAAGAGACTGGTAGCAATATCACGGAAGTTTCCGATGTGGATGGACCCGGAGGGACTGATACCGGCGGCGCATACATATTCGCTCTTTTCCGGATTGCGCTCAATAAGATTCCGGGCGATCTTTTCGGACCAATGCATAACTTTTGACTCCGTATTAGAATTTTTAATATAGAGGAGGTAATTTCAAAAGTCATTCAAAAAATGGCAAAGATGCCATTCGCAAAGAGCTGTAAAGGGTAGTTTGCACTTGCTACCTGTAAGGTAACAGCCGAAAACGCTCCCTTTCGCAGAACGAAGCGAGGGCGCTTTGACAATTTTGAAGAGTTTTGAAATTGCCTCTACATCTTATAATATACACCCGGAACTGTTTTTTATCAAGTCCGCTCCTGCAAGACAAACGGACGTTTTCCCGGGATGATACGACTGTCCCAGATCTCCGGCGAGTGAAACTTGCGTTTCAAGGCCGAGTAAACGCCGGAAAAAAGTGCCATATCCTCCACGGAGAAAACGTCCGCTCTACTTTATATATACGCAAAAAAGGATCATTTCTTTCACGATTTTTTGAAAAAAAAAGAAAAAAGTGATTTTTGGAGGTAATTTTACCTACAAAAGTCATTCAAAAAATGACAAAGATGCCATTCGCAGAGCGAAGAAGAGGACGCTTTGACAATTTTGAGGCGTTTTGAAATGGGGCTGTTGCAAAACCTCAAGAAAGGTAAGCAATAGCCTTTTTTATTGTGTAAGCAGAAAAAGAATGGTATGCTCAACTCCCCAAGGTGAATGGCTATACTCTTTTTTACTTTGCTCAAACATTTTGGTTGAGGAG
>JAFTIE010000048.1 GCA_017457065.1 Lentisphaeria bacterium | reverse complement strand
CACATTTTGTTGCAGGAGTCCCGGAGCAAAAAACATTTTCCACTTGACAAATGGGCATTTATGTGGTATCTGTAGAGGCAATTTCAAATCTGAAACGTGAGGAAGTACGGGCATGAAAAGATTTCTGGCATTGATGCTTTTGGGAGGTCCACTTTTTCTTTACGGCAAAACAACGGGATTTGACCGGGGAGGCGTTTCCATAGATTTTTCAAAAAATTCTCAGGAGCGTTTTGCCGGGGACAAAGAAGGCTCTGTCAACCTTCTTACTCCCGATTGGCGTCCCGGCACCGTTTTTGTCCACTCCTCCGATCCCCGCGCCCAGAAGGTCCGCGGCAAGGTGCTGCCCCTTATCAGGTTTCAAAAAACAGCCAATGGGCTGAAAACCGTCAAGCCCGCTGCCATTGCCGATGACGCCGTTGCCGGTAAATATGCCAGAAGCATTTCCGCTTCATGGACCCAGAAGGTCACTCTGCCCGACAGAAAAGGGGGGGAATACCGTCTGCGCTTCCGCAGTAAGGTCCATTCCGCAGGGACTGCCGGGGGGTGTATGCCTCTGGTGGTGGTGACTGTGAAAAAAGCAGACGGCAAAAGCACCACCATGGTCAAAGTTTTCAAGGGAGGCAGCAAGGAGTTTCAGGAAAACGAAATACAGTTCCATTTCCCGGAAAACAGCGTATCAGCCTTTTTCTACCTGCGGCTCGACGGATGCGGCACCATGGAGATCACACCGCCGCAACTGGAAAAGGTGAAACATGCTTTCCCTGTTGAGATCGATCTGCACCCCAACGGCAAGATGGACAACATTTTTGCCATTTCAAGAAACGACCCGGCCATCATCGCTCTGGTTTTGAAACGGAACGTTCCTGTTGGGGAATTGAAGATGAAAGAACTCCGTTTCGAGGTGACACTGCCTGAGGGAGTGGAGTTCGTGGATACAGCCCAGCCCCTTAAACTCATCAGCCGCAATGGGCAGAAACTCATCTTTGATGCTTCTTTCTGGAAGAAAAGACTTCTTACTTTCAACGGCTACGAGACCCACATGAAACTCGCCTTTCTTGTGACCACCAAAGCCCCTGTGGGATTTCTTCCCCAGCCGGTGCGCTGCCGCCTGACCGACGGCGGCAAAGCCCTGACCGATGTAAACACTTTCAGGATCAAAGTCATTCCCCAGATCAAATCTGCCGCTTTGAGTTCCTCCTTTCTGATCGGTTATCAGCCCATGGGACTTTACATCAACTTCGATACCCTCCGGGGCAGGGAGATGTTTGCCCGCTTCAGCGGCAGGACAGGATTCGGATGGGTCTGTCACAAATTCAATGTGGAAACAGCGAAACTTTACCGGAAATACGGCACGAAAATCATTACTCCCGAACTCTACTGGCTGGCGAACGGATACCGTGTCGGCGCCAAAAAGCCGGAGTATGCCAGGTTCAAACCCCTCAGTAAAACCGCAAGTTTCGATGTGAACAACGCCACCTGTCCCGCAGCAGTCTACAACAGAACGCCCTTTTATACAGAGATTTTTGAACCTTATCTGAAAGAGAACCTCAAGGACCTTGACGGCGTTATCGCCAACTGGGAGCCCTTCATGTTCCACGGTCAGGGATGTTTCTGTGACAGATGCTGCGATGAATTTGCCGACTTTGTGAAGATCCCCCGGAAAGAAATGAAAAAAATGTGGCCCAAAGAGTTGACCATCACAGGGAAACTCCACAAACAGGGAGTCCGTTTCCGCAGTCTGCAGCACGCCAAACTTGTGAAAACGATCCATCAGTCGGTGAACAAATACACCTCAGGCAAAGCAGGCTTCATCCCCGAAGTGGTCTGGATCACCTGTGCCGACACCCTTGCCCGGGGCGGCGCCAATGCTGAGCACGATCCTCTGGATTACGCGGGCAGTCTCACCTATTTCGATCCCTGGGGTCCCTACACCGGGTGGCCCAGCCTTGAGCCTTACAACTACACCAAGGCCCTGAATCTCGATACCTATGTCGCCGCAAAGCGGGTACGCCGTTTTATGAAAGAACGTCTGGGGGAGAAATGCCCCAAACTGGTGGCGCTGCCTCACGGTCTGCAGGGAAAATTCTGGGTGACGACACCTGAGGCAATGGCGATGGAGGTGACAGGATTTTTCGTTCAGGGATACCATTCGGCGCTGCTCTACCTCTTCCCTCAAGGATATGACAACCGTTACTGGAGCGTTATGGCAAGGTGCAACGATCAGATCGCCCGGAACGAAGAGTTTGTTTTCAAAGGCAAAAGGGTCACGGAAACTGTTTCTGTGGAGCCTGTCACGCCTTTCCCCCGCCCCAAGAAGCGTATTTCGCCCCGTTATCTCAAGAATCCGCCTCCTGAATCTTTGCTGCAAGTCGAAGCCTTCCGCAAAGGGGAAACACTCCTTGCCGCCGTGGGCAACTACTGGGAAAAGGGAGATGTGTTTTTCAAACTCAAGGTCAAAGGCTTGAAAAAGCAGACTCTTTACGCTGTTTCAGAAGCCTCTTTCAACCGTTCTTTCGTCAACAATAAAGGAACTTTCTTCACAACTTCCGAACTGGAAAAAGGGATCACGCTCCACGCAGGGGCTCTGCGCTGGGCGTTCTTCAGAGTGGAACCGGCAGCCCTTGCCCCGGCAATGAGCAAAAAGGTCACGCCCCGGCAGCTGGAAGATGCTGCCAAAGCCCATTTGAGCGCCATTCAAAAGGCGGTGAAAGAGGAAAATGCCCTTGATGATACCATTGAGGCGGAGTTCCGCAAATCAGAACTGCGCGTACTTTCAAAGGGAGCGCTGAAATGCCTCCCCGTCACAGAAGCCGACGGCAGCCAGAAACTGCTTTTTACCTCAGGGAAAAACTCTCTTACCTTTGAATTGAACCATTGCGCCGTCAAAAACTGGAAGATCGACGGCTCTTTGTGGATCGATACCATGGGGAAACCTATGTTCTGGCAGCCCTCCAACAACGCTCCGGCACTGTATAAGGTGACGAAACAGGAGCTTGTCAAAGAGGGGATCCAGGTCACGGTTGAAAAACTCTTCACACGCCGGGATGCGGCGGCTCTGGAGCATCTCACTGTTCGCAGCACGCTCCTTGTTTCACCTGATCTGCGCTCTTTGAAGATCACCACCACCCTTATAGACAGCCACAACGCCGAAACGGGCGGCGGCGGCTTCACTCTGGGGTTCCGCTACCATCTCTTCCCCGGGAACATGGATGGGAAAACCGGTGACATTTTGCTGAAAGCCAAAGGAAAAGATCTGCTCCTCTTGCGCACATTTGAGCGGCATGTTTTCGCAAAAAACATGAGCAGTTCGGCACAGCAGGTAAACAAGCTTTTTGAGTGTACCCGTCCCCCTGTGCTGATCGACAGCAGTACCGTTTTCCTGCGCCGCAGCAAGAGTCCCGACCGTATCAGGCTTCAGGCATACCCCGAAAAACTTTTCGCAGGCTACGCCGTCTGGGACACCCCGCAACTGCCCTTCCCCACCTTTGAACCCTTCTTCCATGCCGTTTCCATCGAAAGAGGGAAAAATGCGGTTTTTTCCATTGAACTGAAAGCAGAAAAGCGACTTAACAGGAAATAAAATTACAATGAAAAGATCTTTAGTTCTGCGGCTCCTCATGTCTGGTTTGACGATGTGACTCTGGAAGAGGAGAAGATTGTTACATGAAAAAATCGTTTATTCCCGTCACCGGGAGCTTTATTGACGGTGTTGCTGCCGACATCCCCGGCAACAACTGGACAAAACGCATCTGGAAAAAAGAACTTGCCGAACAAAAGGCCATGGGGATCGATACACTGGTCATCATCCGGGTGGGCTTCAAGGACTCCTGTATGTATGACTCCCCTGTGCTCCGGACTCCGCTGCACGGCTCTTACGATCTGCTGGAGTTCATTCTCTCTGAGGCGGATGAACTGGAGATGAAGGTTTTTATGGGACTTTACGACTCCTGTTCCTACTGGCTCCGGAACGACTGGCAGGGGGAGGTGGATCTCAATAAACGCCTGATGGATGAACTCCTGAACCGTTACAGGCATCACAGGAGCTTTTTCGGCTGGTACATTTCCCACGAAGGGGACATAAAATTTCATCAGGAAAAGGTGTGGAAACCGCTGGCGCAGAAGATGCGTGCAGACACCCCTGAAAGGGCTGTGCTGATCTCTCCCCGCTATGCCGGTGTCAAGTATGAACCCCGTTTTGCCGTCACTCCTGAACTTCACGCCAAACACTTTGAGTATCTTTACTCTGAAATGGAGGGACTCATTGATTACGCCGCCTTTATGGACGGCCATGTGGAGTTCAGCGAACTGCCGGAGTTTATGGCGGCGACAAAAGAGGTGTGCGACCGTTTCGGAGTCCGGTTCTGGAGCAATCTTGAAACCTTTGACCGGGATATGCCCTGGCGTTTCCCCGTCATTGAATGGAGCAAGATGCTTTTCAAGCTCAAAACCGCCAATCAATACGCCGAAAAGATCATCACCTTTGAAGCGCCTCATTTTCTGAGTCTCAACTCCTGTTATCCGGCGGCGGCAAATTTGCGTGAGTGCTATCTGGAGTTTCTTGAAGAGATGAATGATTGAGGCAATTTCAAAACTCCTCAAAATTGTCAAAGCGCCCTCGCTTCGATCTGACAAAGGGAGCGTTTTCGGCTGTTACCTTACAGGTAGCAACCTCAAACTACCCTTTGCAGCTCTTTGCGAATGGCATCTTTGCCATT
>JAFTIE010000047.1 GCA_017457065.1 Lentisphaeria bacterium | reverse complement strand
CGTATGAAGCATTTTCCTGCGGAAAATATGAAGCGCCCCGTTGGGGCATGAAGCGCTTTCTTCGCAAGCATAATAAGGCATTTTTTTGTTCTCTTTTTTCAGGTAATACAACGGCAAAACACCTGTTTGACAAGTTTTACTTACGAGGAGTTCAATCAGAGTAAAAAAATCTTTTTTCATCATTGAGACCTATCATTTTTTGATTTCTTCAAGGGTCAGATCGTCGAACCACACAGTGCCCGTTGCCCGGAAGAGCATGGGGCGGAAATAAGATTTGATGGTTTGCCCCTTGTCGTTCTTCTTGATACCGGTATCGGCGGCGGTGGTGAATTCAAAACTCTGGCGCACCCAGCGGTCAGAGCTCCCCGTAACTTTGTGCCGGGGGAACCAGCGGTTGCCGGAGTCGTAGACTACGAAGCCCACACCGCCCCCTTGCCCCAGAGGACGCACATCCTTGAAGCGGATGTAGGCAGTCAGGCGGTATTTTGTGTTGGGTTTCAGTTTGGGGAGGAACTGGGTGACGGCCATACCGCCCCAGTTTTCCTTGCCCTGATACGAAAGACGCAAGGAAGGGGGAGATGTGAAAAAGATCTCCCTGTCCTGAGCCCAGCTTCTGCCGGGACGGAGTTTGGCGCCGGGGAGCCATCCGCCGATGTTGTGATTTCTGGCGGGGATGGAAAAGTCACCGTTGGAAAAGAGATTTTCTTTCCCGGGTTCTTTGCCAAGTTTCAGGGTACCGAAGTTCTCAAGGTCGTGGAATCCTTTAACAAAGGGGCTCCAAGTGTAGAGCACGGCGTGACCCACACCTTGAGAAAGGACCCGGTTCCGGGCGAAATTCACAGGGAACCCTCCCTTTTTGTAACCGGGGAAGGCGCTCTTTGGAATGGAAATTTCTGCCTTGTACCCTTTGGCAGTGCGCTTCACCGAGGTGACAGCGTTGGAGTTCCACTTGACATCCCCCGTTGAACGGGCACCGTGGAGCGTGCATTTCTGATCCATGAGGGCGTTTTGCAGATTGAGAATAAACTGATAGTAGACCTTTCTGTCGCCGGAAGGATTGAGGAAAAGTTCCACCCCGGAGTCCTGCCAGACGTGGAGTGAATCTCGCTCTCTCTTTGCCGACACAGCGTGCTCATAGAGGGGCTCTTCACACTCAAAAGTGAAGTGGAAATTTTTGGCATCCTCTTTGAAACGGACAACTGTTTGGACCGGTTTCTGAGTGATTTTCTGCTTGTTGGGGTAGACACGCAAGTAGGCGGGGCGGGCGCTTGACATGCTGAATTTCCCTGCGGCATCGGTACGGTCCATGTACTGAGCCCGGGCTTCAAGGAGCGGCACCAGCCATTCGTTGCGGAAAAGTTTCACTCTTGCAAGGGAATCTTTGTCATTTCTGACCAGTTTTTCAGCCTTGTCAAAGGCGGCTTTGATTTGGGCAATGCGTGAAGAGTTGTAGATCTTATGCCACAGATCGTAGTCCGAAGGGGGTATCACCGCAGGGCCCAGAAGGGTATCCACCTGTCTGCCCACCACCTCTTTGAGCCAGATCTTTTCAAAGCTGCTGAAAAGTTCACCCATGACGTTTGCCGCCTTGCCGAACATGAGCTGGTGGTGTTCACGGATCATGGCTTCAAGGTCGGCTTTGTTGTTCCAGCAGAACTTGCCGTAAAGGTAGTAGGTCAGATAGTTGTTGATGAAGCGGTCAGTTTCGCTTTCGAGGAAGGCTCCTGTAATGTAGGGCGCCACCTCTTTGAAGTAGGGCTGCAGGGAGTTTGCGCTGGGTGAGGGGACGCCGGGGAATCCGGTTTTGCCCTGTTTGCAGAGGTAGTTCCAGAGCCACACCTTTTTGTTGATCTTTTTCGCCCATGAGATGATTTCAGCAAGATCTTTCTTCTGCTGGGCGGGATTGTAGATCCCCCAGGGACCCCGCTCCGCCACCATGACGAGGATGTTGGAGGGCAGCTTGAATTTCGGCACATCCCGGTAGGGGAAATACGCCATCATGGTGACGAAACCGGGGATCTTCTCTTTCTGGAGCCTTGAAGCGATTTCCGCAGTCAGTCCCCACATGAAGTCGGAAGCGTAGTTTTCACTTGATGTAAACTTTGAAGCGCATTTTTTGCAGTTGCAGCGGTAATAAGAGTCCTGAGGCATCACATCGGCGAATCCGGGTTGGAAGACGTTGGGATCCCAGGCGTGCCGGCTGCCCTGCATGACCTTGCGTTTTGTGGCAGCTTCCCCCAGAAGATAGCTCTTCACATCCTGATAGATCTCCTCTCTGATCCCCGAGGAATAGCAGAGAGATCCGGGGTGGGGCAGAGAGGGATTGTTGTGCCGTTTGCCGTTGGTCATGAGAGCAAAGTATTCAGGATTGCTTTCTCCAAAGCGTTTCAGAAAACCTGTCCGTGAAAGTCCGTGGCAGCAGGGAACGTAAGATGTTTCCATGCGGTAACGGTATCCGCTGATATTTCTGTTGTACCATTTCCCGTCGTTCACCTTTTTTCCGGGCCACACCCCGTGGTAGAGGGAGACCCGGCGGGTGACGAAATCAGGATAATCAAAGATCTCCGTTTCAGGAAGGACAATGGCTTTTTTAGGAGGAACGATGGTCCCCAATCCCTCAAAGTAGAAGCGGACTCCTGCGAAGCGTTCCAGAAACTCGTAGACCCCGAAGAGGGTGGAGCGCTGGTAAAGATGTGCCCAGATCCCCCGTCCCAGAGCTTTTTCCGGCAGGGCTTTGAGGTCATCCTGACCGGCGATGAAAACACCTTTGCTGTTGATGAGGATGGTGTAGGAGTCCTTGTGATGTCTGGCGTTTTTGATCCCGGCGGCGGCGCTCCACTTGTTGAATCCCAGAAAGATGTTGATCTTCCCCTTTTGGGGGGCGGTGAATATGTTCACTTTCCCTTTGAGAGAGCGGTTCAGAAATGCGGCAAGTTCTTTGGCGGCAAAGCGCAGCACCGGGGGCGCCTGAGGATCAATGACGATGGCGGCGTTTCCGGCGGTGAGGGTAAGAGCCTTTTTGCCCGTCTTGAAGACCTTGGGGGCGCGTTTGCCCACATGAGGCGGATCCGGAATAGCGGCGGTGCAAAATGTTGCCAGTGTCAGCAATGCTGAGAGAATAAAACTTGTTTTCATAGGATTTTTTCTTGTTTTTGGGTGTAAGTATGTGCTACTATAGAGAATATAGCGCCGTTTTTTCATTTCTGCAAATCGTTTTTGGAATTACGGGGCAGAAAATTTCCGAAAAATATACGCCCCCTTGTATCAAGTTGAACGAATATGGGCTGGTGCCGGCAAAAAATATTTTTCCGAAAAAACTTGAATGATGCTGCAGTTTAATGTATATTACCTCAGAATCCGGGAGGGGAAGCATGGAGAACGGAAGAAGAATTTTTTTGCGGAGATTCAAACATATTGTGGGGATCACTTTTGCCGTTGTCTTGTTTCTGGCAGTTCTCCGAAGGGGATATTATTATCTTGAATATGTGTGCCCCGGAGAAATCCGCATATCTTCTTTCGGGAAAATGGAAAGCGAAATCATCATTCCAGTCAGATATCATGATGGGAATTTAACCACGATCCGGGGTGTGGCAATGTATACTCCGGATCGTAAGTGTTATCACCTGCGCTGTGTGCCGGAAAAGGATATCCTGTGGATCACTGTAAACCGTGTCGGATGGGGAGGTGTGACAGTCTTTACAGCAAGATATGCAGTGAGTGATGCTGCCATAAGAGCCCGGCTGTTTGAAATGTGGAAAAAAGCAGTTGCCGATTCCGGTGTGTCAAATAGCGCATTGTCGGACATGTCAGACCAGTCGGACAAGTCGGACAAGTCAGACATAATTGGTGCGCCGCATGGTTGATCGGGGGGGGCTTGCGGCAGATACACCCCCAGTGCCGGAAAGTCCTCTGAGAATGCCTGAGTCTCCGGTGCGGCGTTTTTTTTAATTACCCTCTTTTCTTCTGTCAAAGGCATTTGACTGTTTTAAGAATGCACTGTATATTATAGGCTATAGAGGCAATTTCAAAACTCCTCAAAATTGTCAAAGCGCCCTCGCTTCGATCTGACAAAGGGAGCGTTTTCGGCTGTTACCTTACAGGTAGCAACCTCAAACTACCCTTTGCAGCTCTTTGCGAATGGCATCTTTGCCATT
>JAFTIE010000046.1 GCA_017457065.1 Lentisphaeria bacterium | reverse complement strand
GTCAAGCTCTGCTGAAGAGACCTTACCAGTTCTTTTTGGACCTTCTTTGGGCGGTTCGTTGAAAGGCACATTACGCACCTGTTTGCGGAATATATCCCAGACGACCTGTTTCGGGAATCCCAGACGGATATACAAATAACCGCCCACAAGTCCCCCCAGATGAGCAAGATGTGCAACACCTGCCTGAGCTCCGGTCAGCTGCAGTATGATCTCAATGATGGCAAAACAGATGACCATGGAAGTGGTTTTCAAAGGCTTGAACGGCATAAAGAGCAAAGTGAATCTGCGTTCAGGCTCAAGCAGAGCCGCCGCTGCCATGATCCCGAAAACCGCACCCGATGCTCCGACCACGATAGAGTGACTCCCCCAATTAAGGATCAAAAAAAGCAAATTGCCGCACAAAGCCGAAAGTACATACAAAATCAGGAAATTGACTTTACCGATATGAGGTGCCACAAGGGTTCCGAAAAGGTAGATGCTGTACATGTTGAAAAAAAGATGAAAGAAATCCCCATGGAGAAATCCTGCAGTCAAAGGCTGCCAGATCCTGAAATACTCCTTGCTGCAAAACATCTGCAGATCCGCTGTTCTGCTGTCAAAGAGAAAGAGGATCACATTGGCAATGATAAGATACCAGACCATGGCGTTGCCGTCTTTATGGACGGCAGGACTCTGATTATAAAAATTAAGACTCATATATACTGTTTTACACTCCTGACGTTTTTCTTATAAAATACACTCTCAAGGTGTTTTTTTCAAATTGTCCGTGAATATTTGCAGCAAAATCCGGGAAACGTTCATCGTAAACGGAAGAAAGTTCTTAAAATACCTCCGGCAGATTGAAAATGCGCCGCAACCCCGGAGAATTTTTCACATGGTCGGGATTTCCTTCCATTACAAGTTTTCCTTTATCAAGAATGATCATCCTGTCCAGATAAGTTGGAGCTGAAAACAGATCGTGGGAGACCATGATCACACATTTCCCCTCCCGGGAAAGTTTTTTCAATATACGGCAAAGCGTATGCTGGAATCCCACATCAAGAGAGCTTCCCGGTTCATCCAGACAGAGGATAGGAGTATTCTGCACCAGTGCCCTTGCCAGCATGACCCGCTGGCGTTCACCGCCGCTCAAAGCGTTGAAAGAACGCTTTTTGAAAGAGGACAACTCAAGCTCTTCAAAAATCTGTTCTGCTGCGGCATGTGAAACTTTTCCCGCCCGTACCCAGGGATAATTCCCCAAAAGAGCCACCTCTTCAACAGTCAAAGGCAGAGAACCGGGGATCTGCTGTTCCACGAGGGCGATATGCTGTGCCCGTTCCAGCGGATCACACCACAGGGGAGTTACTGTACCGGCATCAGCTTTCAGCTCTCCGGTGAGCAGCTTCAGAAAAGTGCTTTTCCCACTGCCGTTGGGTCCGAAAATACCGTAAAACTGACCCTTTTCAAAGGAGAGAGAGAGGTCGTTCAGAACTTTTGTTTTTCCATCGTATGAAAAAGAAAGAGCCAGACACTCAAGCATAAGGCGCCCTCCTTCTCAAAAGCAGATAGAAAAAGAAAGGACCTCCGGCAATGGAAGTTATGATCCCCACAGGTATCTCCCGGTCAGGACTCAGCAGACGTCCGGCAAGATCTGCCGCCAGCAGAAGCAGAGCTCCTGAACAAACAGTCAACGGCAGGACACGTCTGAAGCTTCCCCCTCCCGTCAACCGGACGATATGAGGCACAGCCAGCCCGACAAAACCGATAACGCCGCAACAGCTGACAGCAACTGCCGTCAGCAATGCAATGACCAGAAGAGCGGTGGTTTTGACCTTCCTGAGATCCACACCTGACATGAGCGCTCCTCTGTCCCCCAGCAGCAGCATGTCCATATCGGGAGCCATCCGGTAAAGAATTGCCCATCCGCACACAGCCGCAGGAGCCAGTAAACTGATTTCCTTCCAGCCCATGCGCCAGAAGCCGCCCAGAAGCCAGAAGACCACAGAGTGGAGTCTTTCATCAGCAAGATAAAGTGCTCCTGAGCTCAGCGCCGCACAGCAGGCGTTGACAGCGATACCGGCGAGTATGATGCTGCCGCCATCCCAGCGGGAACACCATCCGGGGATCAGTAATATCAGCAAAGTCAGAAGAGTCATCCCCATGGCGCAGCAACTCATGCCCCACGCTGAAGCACCGCAAAGCAAGGCGGAGACGGCTCCAAGGGCAGCGGCGTTGACACAACCGAGGACATGGGGAGAAGCCAGATCGTTCCGGAAAAGATTCTGAGCGGCACAACCGGAGGCACTGAGCATTCCCCCAACCAGAACGGCGCCCAGAATACGGGGCAACCGCAGATCAAGCAATATGGTCTTTTCTGCAAAACTGAGTTCACCCCCTGAAAAAAGATGCCAAAGCTGTTGAAAGCCGGTATCACCGGCTCCGGAGCCCCAGGCAATCGGGATCGCCGCCAGAAGTATGAGAAGAAGATATTTCAAAAGTTTTACACTCCTGCAATACGTTTCACTCTGAACCTGTCATCCCTGGCGCTCAGGTCAAGAGCTTCTTCAGAAGTCAAATGGGAATAACGGCAGTTGGGGAGATAACTTTTGACCAGCTGTTCAGCCTGTATCATTTCCTCATCTGTTGGGCGGCGGTGGGGCTGGCCGGGAATGGGGATGTAGCCGTCGATATGGAAAGGGATCTCCCTGTCAAGAGAACTGATGAATTTCACACAGCCTTCCAACTCATCCAAATCCACAAATCCGGGTATATAGACCATATTGGCAGCCATCTTCACTCCGGCATCAAAAGCATTGCGGAAATTATCGTATATGAGAGATTTCGGCTTCCCGGTGATCTGCAGATGGAGCTCTTCGTTCCACGCCTTGAATCCCACATTGGCGCCATCCAGACAAGGCAGCGGCAAACGGCATCCGTTTGTGTGTCCCAATTTTGTTTCAGCCCCCAGCTCTTTTTTGGCAAAAATGAGCATTTCTTCCAATTCGGCAGCAACAGTGGGTTCACCTCCCATAAAATAAACCTTGGAGGGATGCACTTCAAGAAGCGCCTTTTTCTGCTCTTCCACACTCAGAAATTTTTCCGGTTTGGGTGTCGCAAATCCGGGACGTCCCTCTGCGCCGCTGCGGAGCTTGTAACTGCAGTAGGGACATCTGAAAGTACATCCCCAGTTGTGCAAAGTGGCAAAGTCATATTTTTCATTGTAGGTGATACGGTAAAAAGCCATTGTTCAATCGATCCTTTTTCTGAGATATTCCACAGCTTCCCGAAGAGATGCGCCTTCGATAAGGAGCTCTCTGGGAACCGGGTAAACGGCTTTGCGTTTCACAGCTTCAACTGCGGCAAACCCGCTCCTTTTCATGATTTCATCTTTACTGCCGAAATTTTCCACAAAAAAAATCACTTCCGGATCCTGTTTGACAATATATTCAGTTCCGGTCAGGGCACTTTTTTTCAATATACTCTTTGCTCCTGCGGCACGGAGGAGATCCCCCATGTAAGATTCATCCCCGGCGCCCCGATTGCGGGTATAGAGTTCAAGATAGACACGTTTTTTCGTTCCTGCCAAAGAAGTTATGCCTTCAAAACTTTTCTTGTACTCTGAAATGATTCCCGCACACTTTTCCCTCTTTCCAGTAAGGGCTCCAAGTTTTTCGATGAGTTCCGGAAAATTTGCAGCCCGACAGGGATCGACAGCAACCAGTTCAATACCATATCTTGTCAGATACTCAAGGGCATTTTTCTGGTAGCTCCAAAGGATCAGTGTATTGATCTTGAGCTCCAGAAGTTTTTCAACAGAGATCGCCGTTCCTTTGCCGATAACAGGAGTCGAAGGCGCAGCAACGGCACAGTATTGATCCACTGCAACAGGCGGTGTTCCCAGTTTATTCAGGATCACAGCGGCAGCTGTGCTCAAAGAAGCAATGCGTCTTTCTTCCGGCGCCGCAGTTCGCTTTGAACACCCCGCGAGGGCAAGCGCCATGCAGCATATCAAAAAGAACCGTCCCATTTCCCCGTTAAATCCCAAGCACTGTGTTTCACTTCATCAAAGGAATTGTTTTCCACATGACCGTCAGCTCTGGCGCTGTTGAAACGTCTCCGGGTCGCGCCGTGTCTGAATGAAAGATTTTTACACCATCCTTCGATCACGCACCATTCATTATTGAAGACCCCCAATCCCACCGGAGTGATGCCGGTGCCGATGTAATAGGCTCCGCTGTCAGCAAAAGCAATAAAAGAGGAGGGTGAAGCGATCCTGCCGAATTTGACACCGTACCACAGCTTGAAACTCTTGTCGTCCTCATGACCTTTGGAGTAGCACTGGTTCATTCCATACCCGGTCCGGCACATGGAGCCGGGAAAACGGGCAAGCTCTTCATTGCGCCGGTCAGAGGCACATTGAAAGACCTTCCCGCCGTCACAGGGACCTTTGCCGTAAAGATAAGGATAAAGCAAATGATTCCAGCGGGTCCCGCCGGAGTAGACAAAGGGGGTAAATCCATAGTCATCGCCATAAGAGGCATAGGCGATCCCCAGCTGCCGGAGATTCCCGGAACAGCCGGCAGAAAGCGCCTGAGCCCGTGCTTTCCCCAAAGCCGGCAGCAGCATCGCCGCCAGTATGGCAATGATCGCAATGACGACCAGCAGTTCGATCAGTGTAAAAGAGACCTTCATTCACCATCTTGATTTATTACGATTTTTACTATCGTAATAATATACCACACCCAAGGCTCTTTTTCAAGCTCACACAGCAAAGTCCAGATAAGGAGAGAAACAGCTGTTACCGCCGAATTTTCTGTTATCAGCACAAAAATATGGCGGGTGCATCACTCGTTTTTCAGTCTGTCATCCCACTTGAGAGAAGCTGCAGAAAGCAAATGACGGAAATACTCATTGTATTCAAGTTTTGCCTTAAAGCGCTGATCGACGAATTCCTCCCACATCTTTTCCGGGAAATACTTTGTCATCAGCGGTTTGAGCTCAACAAGACCGTTCCGGACAATTTCCTTGCAGCGGTCCACGTGCTTCAACCATGCCTGAGTCATTTCACGGGGAGCCATACCATTGCTGTAGGTGGTCAGCTGGCAGTCGTTATTTGAGATACAGGCGTAAAGTTCAAAAAGCAGCTGATCCACGGCGTTGAGTCCGTACCAGATCTCAGCAATATCCCGGTGACGGGGCGCCTTATCTTTCAGTTCTGTGACGATGGGCTCGGCGTATCCGGGTTCATAGCAGAAGTAGTTGATCATGGTGTTGTAATCAAGATCCACTCCGAAGAAATCCCTGCCGAAATTACTTATGAAAGAAGCTCTGTCATTGATGACACCGTTGTTCAAAGTTTCTGCCAGATAGGCGGTCATGAACATGGACTGAGGCAAATTGGCATTAAAAGGACTCTGACACTGATTTCTGCCCCAGATAGTCCCCACATGCCCGGAAAAACTCCGGGGGTGTTTTTCATGGACCCTGCCCCAGGCATCCACATTGCGCATCTTGGGTCCCTGCGGTCCCATGGCGTGATGGAACTTGTGGGCCTGTATGCACGATGCGCCCCAGAGTTCCAAACCTTTAGCCGCCATGCGGTCGATGTAGTCATTATCAAGTGCACCGTACATCCAGATGCAGCAGACGACGCCTTCGGGGAGCTGCGCAAACTTCTCTTCGCCATGCTTGCGGAACACATCATCCCAGATCACAGCTTTGAGACCTTTACTCTGGATATACGCCGCACAGCGTGCCACCCGTTTCACATAGAGGTCAAGGCGGTTTTCCCCGCACTTTTCGCAAGGAACATTCATGCGGCACTCATCGGCACCGATATGAAAAATCTTTGTTTCGGGAAAAAGTTCCAGCAGTTCATCCACCATGGCACACCAGAGCGTGTAGGACTCCTCAAGAGCCAGACACCACTGGTAACTCGATCCTTCGGGACCACCATCCCGCAGATCGCGGAACTTGGGATATTTGAGCAGATAGTCAAGATGTCCGATGCTCTGCAACAGCGGAATCAGCTCAATTTGCCGTTCTTTACATTTATCGGCAAATTTACGGAACTCCTCTTTACTCCAGGCGCAGGGGTGATGGATCCCCTGAGTCACCTCAAAGGGAAATTTATCCTCAAACTCCACCAACAGGGCATTGATCCCCTGTTCGGCGAGTTCATCCACCAAAGTCAAGGCATAATCCGCAGTGGGGATCATTGCCTTCATGTCAAAGTGAACTGCTTTGATTTCCATTTTCTTTTCTTTCCTCTTCAAATCCTAAAGCGGCATCCATCACCAGAGCGATGATCCATGCCACATCCCATGGATTGCATCCGCCCCGCCGGTGCATTTTCACCAGATTGTCAGCATTGTAGCCGTGACGGTAGAGCTGATAACGCAGTGTGGGGTGATAGTTTGCCCATTTTCCATTTTCTTCTGCAGTAAAATACCAGTTGGTTTGGAAAAACTGTTCCGCCTGGCGTCCGGGAGTGTGGAACAGCCAGTCCCCGCCGCCGGTGGAAATACCATGGCTCCAGGCGCTGAAAATGCCCCGTCCCATGTGCCGCAGATAAGCGTTTCCTGAAATTTTGCCGAACTTGTAAAGTTCCCATGCAGGGAAGAACACATCAAGGTGGTGGTGCTCCACACTGACAGTCGGCCACCCTGTGGCACGGAAGTTGTTGACGGCACAAATACTCCCTTCACGGAAGGGCACTTCGTGAAAATAGACCCAGGTCAACAGCCAGTCTGCGGCGACCTCGGCATATTTCTTGAACTTTTCCTCGCCGGTGATCTCGTAAGCCAGAGCGGCAGCGTTGAAAAAGGGAACGCACGCCTCTTTGTCTTCGCATGAAGCATCAAGTGTGGCATGAGAAAAGGGGGTGGCAAAGTCATTGCCGCCGATATTGTAAAAAAGATCCAGCATCTCTACTGCCCGGTCGCGCCACTCTTCTTCCCCTGTCAGGCGGTAGAATTCAAAGAAGGCGACCAGCACACTGGACCCGGCACAGGTGATTTTCTCAGATCCGGGAGTTCCATCTTCTTTCCACATGAGAGGCACTGCCCCGCCGGGAAGACGGTGATCAAGGAAGAACTGCAAGCCTTCACGCAAAGCTTCAAGAGCGCCTTGAGGCTCCGGAATATTGTTCTCCCGACAACAGCGGAGGATCCGGGCAAGATCGCTCCAGGTCTCTCCCAGAGCGCGGGATGAATACAAGGGCTCTTCAGAAGTACCGTTGGCTTTCCACTGCATTTCGTCAAGGTAAAAGTAGTTGTTCCGCAATCCGGAAACATCTGTCTTGCTGTTCTGCAGAAAAAACTCCACACAGCGGCGCATACGTTTGATGCCTTCTTCCTCATTTTTCAAAATGGCATAACGCATATCGCAAAGAGCAAGCCTGAATGACTGCCCCGTCCACCCGTAAAGGAAATTCGGGGGATTGCGGTAGAGATTGTCAGGCATGGTACAAAGGTATCCGTTGCCCGCCCAGCGCTCGTTGAGAGCCTGTTTTTTCAGCGTGATGACCTCTTCAAGAGTTTTTGCCTCTTCTGTCGAAGGCATAAGAAGCTCGAATCCCTTCCGGGGCAGATCCCGGAATCCGTGACCTTCGTGCTCCGCTTCATTCCAGAAAATGGCAAAACGCTTGGCAAATTTATCTCCCTGCTGAAAATTCCGGTAGACACATCCGGGATCCCCGGCAACGGCTTTGGCAATGTAGACCTGATCCGGAACACCGTTGAAGCTGACACAACCGCTTGCCAGCATAAGCAACGATTCCTCCCCTTCCCTGTGCAGACCGAGACTCCACTCCTGTTCCATTTCGGGAACAGAAAAGAGCGAAAAGGATTTTTTCTCTTTCTCTGCGTTGACACCGGTAATGGGGAGACGGCTTTCCTCAAGCATCAAAGAAGCCTTTCCCGCAGAGGGAAAATGTGCGACCAGCCGTTCTGCTGAAGGATTGTCATTGTAAAGCACGCCGGGACAGGTGTATTTGGACTCTCCGTCTACAGGGATCGCCAGAGCAACAAAGTTTTTGCAGGAGTCCTTTTTGAAAGAGACCAGCAGATCTCCTTTGAGCAGTTCACCGTCAAAGTTGAACGCCATGCCGCAAAGCATTTCATCATCTTCCGCGGCGACCACCAGCATCGTTTCATCGCCGGGTGTTACAGCCAGACGGACTTTTTCATACTCCCTTGCAGGAACACTCCAGGGTTTTGTTTCAGAAAACCGCAGAAATGTTCCCAAGGAAAAGACCTTACTGATACCGGCGCCGGAAATTTCAAAAGATCTGCTTTCAGTATCAAAAGCAAGAACTCTGCCGCCGGGAGATTTTATCGCATTTTTCATGAGAGTGTCAAAAACGCTTTCTTCTTATGCCAGAAGATCGACAGAGATCTTGACAACAGCTTTGACCACGCCGCTGCCGTCGCCCACTCCGGGGAGATGTCCTTCATCGGGGAGCAGCAAAGTAAAGTTGCCCACCTCAAGTTTAAGAGGCAGAGCATTTTCAGGAACCTGATTGAATCCGCAATCGTTTTCTGCATTGTAAGCCTTGGAGACAGGAGTGCCGGCAGGGGCATAGTAAAGGGTCTCTGTTCCCGCAAGGAGGAGCTGAAGATCCACATATCTTTTGTGATACTCCAGCATTTCAGGGTTGAAGGGCTTGGTATCGTAGCTCTGCACATTGACAAAAAGTTTGTCGCCGTCAAGTTCGTGGCGTCCTTCTGAAATTTCTCCGGCACCGCATTTCCCGAGAAATTCAATGATCTTGGGCATGACTTCAGGGGCAAGAGCAACATAAGAAGGCAAATTTTCCAAACGGTCATAAATCATAACAGATCCTCCATGAGTTATTGGACATTGAAAGTTACTGAGTCATAAAATAACTGCCGGAGCATTTTATTTCAAGTCAATGGAGAAAAAAAAGTGAATAAAGTTGAAAAAATGCTTGAAAAAAAGCTCAGGATGTGTTAAATTAAAGCATGACATTGTAATTTTTAAAAAGAGCAGGGCAAAAATGAGCTTTCTTCTGACCAGACTTTTTTCGACGGATATCGGTATTGACCTCGGTACCGCCAACTGTCTCGTTTACGTCCGGGACCTTGACCGCCTGGTGCTGAATGAGCCTTCAGTGGTGGTGCGTCAAGTCAACACCCATGAGGTGCGCTACGTCGGTGCCAGAGCCAAAGAGATGCTTGGAAAAACCCCGGTAAATCTTGAAGCGATCCGTCCGATGAAAGACGGCGTTATTGCGAACTTTGAAGTTACCGAAGCAATGCTGCGTGAGTTTATTCAAAAGGCTCTGCGTCAGGTGCCCTGGTATCGCCGTCTGCTTCCTCCCCGGGTCGTCATTGCGGTCCCTTCGGGGATCACTGAAGTTGAGATCCGTGCGGTCAAAGACAGCAGCAAGCGTGCCGGTGCCGGCATGGTCAAACTGGTGGAGGAACCCATGGCTGCCGCCATCGGAGTGGGACTCCCTGTCAGCGACCCCTGCGGAAGCATGATCGTTGACATCGGCGGCGGTACGACCGAAGTTGCTGTGATCTCCCTGGGCGGTATTGTTTACTCTGACAGTATCCGTGTGGGCGGAGATGAGCTTGATGAAGCCATCATGCAGTACATGCGCAAGAACTATAATCTGATGATCGGTGTCCTGACTGCGGAACGCATAAAGATCGCCATCGGCAGTGCATACCCCGTCCGGGATGAGATGAAGATGGAGGTCAGAGGGCTTGACATGAATGGGCATGTGCCCAAAACAGTGACTATCACCGGTGAAGAAGCAAGAGAGGCTCTGCAGGAGCAGGTCCGCAGCATTGCAGAAAAGGTCCATGCGGTCTTTGAGCATTGCAAACCTGACCTTGCCGCCGACCTTGTTGAACACGGGATCATGCTTGCCGGCGGCGGCGCCATGCTGGTGGGACTGGATAAACTTCTCACAGAAGAAACCGGTCTTCCGGTCTTTGTTGCTGATGAGCCTCTTAATGCCGTTGCCAAAGGTACCGGTTTGATGTTGACAGAAGAAGAATTGTGGGACTATAATGAAAATTGATCTTTCCAAGCTCAGACCCATTGAATTGAGCGACAAAAAATACTTTGATGCAGCTGCCGTTAAAATGAACACTCAGAGCTGTGAGTGCAGCTTTGCCAATCTTTTCATGTATCGGAAACCGTATGAAATTTCATGCATCAAACTCGGCAACCGCATGGTCGTCTGTGAACAGAAAGCCAGGATCATCCACTACCCCATGGGGGAATGGACCCCGCCGGAAGAACTTCAGAAGATCAACGCCGCATTTATTGAGGCAGGCTTGACCGACGGCGGCATCTACGACGTCCCGGAAGAATTTCTTGACCGTCACCCGGACTGCGACAACTTCTTTGAACTGGAATACGACGAAGGTATGATCGATTACCTCTTTTCTATTGATAAGATCGCCACCTTCAATGGTCCCAAATTACGCAAAAAACACAATCTTGTCAAACAGTTTCAGGCGAACTGGCCCTACGCAGAGATCCGTCCGGTGACCAGTGCCGAACTCCCCATTGTGGCAGATATGGCTATTGAACTCAATTCCCGTATGGAGCCTTGTGAGTTTCTGGACGAAGAAGCCGTTGCCATGCAGGAGGCATGGCAAAACTTTGATGCTCTCGGTTTGGGGGGGATCATCATGTATGCTGAATCAGGCTATCCTGCAGGATTTTCCATCTTCAGTATGCTGCCGGCAGAAACGGTTGACGTTCACTTTGAGAAGACCGACCATTCCGTCAAAGGGGCTTCTCAGACCTTGACCTGGCAGCTTGCCATTGCCTTGCGCGGCACTGCCAAGTTCATGAACCGCGAACAGGATATGAATGAACCCAACTTGCGTCACGCCAAGCGTTCACTTGATCCTGAACGCTTTTTCAAACGGTACTTCCTCCGTCAGAAGATGTGATTTCAAATTGACAAGTTCTAAGGGTTCCCAATTGCCTCGGCTGTAAAATTTTTTCAATTAAAAACCCCGTGTTCAGCAAGTGGAACACGGGGTTTTCTTTATCCGGAAAAAATTACTTCAAAGAACTCTTTACCAGCTCTGCTACCTTTTTACCTGACATAAGCATTCCGCCGAAAATGGGCCCCATGCGGTATCCGCCGCCCGTATTGTTGGCACTCATGCCGCAGGCGTAAAGCCCGGGAAAATACTCTTTGGTATTATCCACAGTCTGTGCTTCTCCCTGATCCACCCACATGGGACGCTCTCCCTGGATCTTTCCGTCAGGCGTGTCAAGTTTGATCCCGGCTTTTTCAGTCGCCATGCGCATGATCTCGCTGGGGTGTCCGGTACCGTCAATGACTGCTTTGGCAAGTACAGTCAGAGGATCAACGTGCATCCCCAATCTTTCAACGGGGGTCCAGTTGATAACAAGTCCTCCCACCTGACCGTTTTTGAAAACCAAATCTTCCACACTCATGGAATTGAAAATAACGGCCCCTGCTTTAAGACAACCGAAAATCAAACCTGAAGCCATTGCTACTGAGTCAAGAGTGTAGTATCCGGGATTTCCTTCGATTTCAGAATAAGGGATCCCGAAATCCTCAAGGATGGGTAAAGCATCCTGCTGGACGACAGCTTCATTAAAAAGCATACCGCCGCCCCAGGTCCCCCCGCCGGGAGCAAGTTTGCGCTCAAAAATTGCGCACTTGATACCGGCATCAGCGAGGTATTTGGCTGCAACAAGGGCAGAGGGACCGGCTCCGACAAGGGCTGCATCCAGATTGAGACCGGCTTGAAGCTTTCCGGAAAATTTGTTGATGATCGCTTGCGAGATAACGTTTTCGATTGCCGCCATGATTTTTCTCCTTTGTTTGAGGCGCTCCGGCGACGCTGAGGAGAGGCTTTCTGCACCATGGCATTTTTCCGATCCCTGCGTCGGCATTATCCGTTTCAGGTTCTACGGGTTTGATCTCAGCCACTGTGCGATATTCAGCAGCACCCCGTCGTAACATGGTGATAATATAACACTGCAAAGTTAAAATTTCAATACGACTTGCATCTTTTTCTCTGGAGTCTGAAAGATTTTGCGTTTTTTTCCCTTTTTTTTCAAATTCCCACTGGATTTTTCACGACTTTGGTATTATTTTATATGAGTTCACAATGAACTCAAAAGCAACCCCGTGGTGTAATGGTAGCACAACTGGTTTTGGTCCAGTTAGTTTAAGTTCGAATCTTGGCGGGGTTGCCATTTTTTTGGGTTGCCATTTTTTTGGCGGGGTTGCCATTTTTTTGTTGCCATTTTTTTGCGTTGCCATTTTTTGGGGCGGAGTTACCTTTTTGTACAGAATGAAAAACAGCACCGGAAGTCATTACCGGTGCTGTTTTATTTTTGAGAGCAACTTACTTCTTGAAAGCCGCCGGATCAAGACCGATACCCCTTTTAAGAAATTCCGGGTTCGTTGCAATGTAATCAGTGATTAAGATCCTGTCCTTTCCCCGGAGCTCCATGGTATTGGATTTATTAAACAAAGCTTTCTGGGCTTTTGAGGCTTTACCCTTGATGTAGTTGTCATGCCAATCCTGCAGATTTTTGAAGTAATAGAAGTAAGAGACTGCCTTCATCCCCGGATCTCCGAAAAGTGCCGTGGGTTTTACCTTGAACTCTTTGCAGTAATCATCGTAAGTAAGGATCGTCCTGCCGAAACGTCCCTGCCGCATCCATTGGGAGTTGAGGATGAATCCCGCATCGTTCTGAGGCATGGGCTTGCCGTTGAGATTGCGGAATCCCCAGACAGGCTTCTCTTTGCGGCTGACACGGACCAGGAATCCGTTATCATGTTCCTTGAAAGTCGCAGCCTCTCCGATATTCAAACAGGGATTGTGCACCTTTTGAAGGACATGACCGGCAAAAATACAATGATGGAGATATGCGGGGGAGTTCATATCAGTTCCGACGTGACCGTGACTTACCTTGTTCCGCACAAAGACGCAGTTGCGGATCTCAAGATTTGGACAGCGGCTGAAAGAGATCCCCCCGAAAGCTGAGACACCCACACAATTTTCAACGAGTACATTTTTTGTCCCGTATCCGCCGAAACTGCGCTGTCCGCTGCCGATGCGGTTGTCGTAGAAAATGCGGCTGATGATGATATTGGAGCCATGCTGAGTCACAATACCGCCGGGATCAGCCAGACTGCCGTTGCCGAAGTTGTTGCAAATACGCATATTGTCAAACTTCAAATAGTGTTTGCCGCGCTGGAATATTCCCTGATGGAGATTCCGGCAGCCGTCAATGGAAACCTCACTGCCGGGAGCTCCGGCAATGGTCAGCCATTTCCCCTTGTCACCTGTGGCAAAAACACGGACCGTCTCTTTGTAGCTGCCCGTTCCAATCAACACCGTATCCCCGGCACGGGCATGTTCAATGGCGGCACCGATTCCGGCAAATGCGTTTTCCCAGCTTGAACCGTCATTGCCATTGTCCCCTTTGGGGGAAACATACAAAGTCCGGGGCACATCCTTTTTCAAAGTGGTAAAGCGGATATCAAAAGCATCACTCCGGCTTTTTCCGGCAGGGGCATTGGTTATCAGCTTGACACTTGAGGGGTAGACATAGAGCTTTCCCTTATATTCGCTCCCGGGGAGAAGCCCGGTAAAAGAAATGGCATATTCACTGCCGCTGCCGTCTACACTTCTGTACTCCTTGCCGTCTTTACCTTTGAAAGTGACTCTGGCTCTGGAATTCGTGGCACTGCGGACAATGAAAGTCGCCGCCGTGGCTGACACAGCCCCCTGACGGAACTCTGTTTTTCCTTCGGGATAAACATGATCATACCGGTACTGACCGAAAGGGAAACCATCAGCACAGATACCTGCATACTGATAGTGGTTCTTCAAAGTCAGATCCCCCCGGGCAAAGTCATTGAACCGGGGCGCAGGAACTTTGACTGAACAAACATCGCCTGCCGGGATATTTCCCTTCACATAACCGTTCCATCCGGAAAACAACGGGGCGCCCCTGAAAGCGGCGTTAAAAAGATTTCCTCTGAAAAATCCCCCTTTACCGCCTGACACATCTGCCATGAAAAGACAGTGCCGCACCTGGGATTTTGCCGGTAAATCAACACGCTTCGCAAAAGCACTGCGTTTGAAAGTCATCCCGGCACACCTGTCGAAGCGCCCTTCGCCCATGACATTGATATTTTCAAAGAGCACATTGGAACAGTTGACGAGTTTCACCCCGCCCTTGAGAACAGCAGGCATAAGCCCCCTGCCCCTGATGATGATATCTTTCAAATTGCTGAAGGCAACTCCTTCCTTGAAAGTACCGTCAAGGTAAAGAGTGCCGCCATTCTGAAGTTTTTTGACAGCCTGCGAAAGAGTTTTCAAAGGTTTGCGCATACTGTTGCCGGAGTTGCGGTCATTGCCTTTGCCGGAAACAAAGAGGACTTTGGAAGAAAATCCTTTTATCCCCCAGTCTCCCCCTTCACGGTTGCGGAACCGGGAATCCTCCTGCAAATGGTAGTCAAAGTGCACAGGATCTGCAAATTCCCGGTCGGGATCGAACTTCTTTTCACGGGAACGGCAGATACTCAGCTGAGCCCTGCCGTCGTAATAGGTATCGCCGCTTGTAAAAATGGAGTTCTTAATAAAACGGGAGTGGATGGAGTTGGAGGCAAAACAGCGCTTCACCCACGATGTGGCACTGGGATATTTGATCCAGATGTCGCCGTATCTGTTGTCAAAGGAAATACACTCCTCTATAAGACAGTTTTCAAAAATGCCGCCACTGTAAAAACGCTGCCCCGCCATTCCTGAACCGAAAGAGATGATCCGGCGCTGGATGGAGTTTTTGCCGGGACCGTAGCAGACAATATTGCCGCCGGAACCGTTGAACTCATTTTCGTTGCAGAAAAGCAGACAGTTTTCAACGATGGAATTGGTGATGTTGTAAATGGAAATACCGCTGCCGCTGAGGTAAGCGATACAATCTTTAATGGAACATTTGTCAGGATTGCGCATGTAGATGCCGCCGAAAGTGGAACCTGCTCCCACCATGCGGGATCCGGAATTATATCCGCTGAAAATCAATCCGCGGATGTGGAAATTTTTCAGTTTGCTGCTTCTGATCCTCAAGGCATCCCCTCTGAGAACTGAAAAGGTGATACGGTGAAACTCAGGAGCTCTGCGGTCGCTGCACTGGATGTAGATCTTTTTATTGGCACTGTCAAAAAATGAAGATCCGGGAGTACTTTCAACCTCGGCGATGGAGGGGACTTTACGGAATTTTTTCAATGTATCCCGCTCCAGAACAAACTCAGGCATCTTTTTGACCTGACAGAAATAAACATTCTTCCTGCCGGCAACAGGGGAAAACGCCGGTGCGGAAACATCCCCCCGCATGTGAACGGTCCCGGGGATCTTAGCCCGGATCGTAGTAGGCTTATTTTCATCTCCGCTGAAATCGAAACTGATTTCATCCAGATACTCACCGGGCAGTATAGTCACGGTATCCCCGGGAACGATCTTTTTTACAGCCGTACTGATTTTACGCAGCGGCGCTTTTTCTGAAGTCCCCGGATTTTTGTCTGAACCGTGGGGAGAAACAAAGTACTCCCTTCCGAAAACACACCCGACAATAAAGAGAAAAACTGCTAAAAATAATTTTTTCATAATGGTACCTTTCCCATTTTTTTACTTTCTGAGGCAATTTCAAAACTCCTCAAAATTGTCAAAGCGCCCTCGCTTCGATCTGATAAAGGGAGCGTTTTCGGCTGTTACCTTGCAGGTAGCAACCTCAAACTACCCTTTACAGCTCTTTGCGAATGACATCTTTGCCATTT
>JAFTIE010000045.1 GCA_017457065.1 Lentisphaeria bacterium | reverse complement strand
CTGCAGCAGGCACGGGAACGGGCGAAAACCACCTCATGTGCCAACAATCTGAACAGTATCGGCAAAGCGATAAACATGTATGCCGATGACTATAAAGATTTTATTCCGGCTGAACCCAATACGACTGCCAACTCCCCCTGGGCAAACGATGGCACCGGCACTCTGGCCCCCTATCTTGGAACTTTGAAAGAAAGCAAAAATATCGGTATGGTGACTTCTACCGGGCGCTCCCGTTTTGCCTGTCCCGCTCAAGGCCCCCATATATGGACGTACACTTATATGTATAACGGATATTTTCAGGGAGAAAAAGAACCGGGCTATATCAAATACCGGAAGAGAAATCTGATGCCCCGTTCCAGCCGTACCTTTGTTGTTTCGGGAGGAAACAATGTGCGGGTATTCTACAACGAAGCCAATAAATTTGAGTACCGTCACATGGACAGCAGCAATGTCCTTTTCGTTGCCGGAAATGTCCGGCTTTTAAGCAGGACACGGCTCCCTCATTACAGCTCCGGCATGGTGGGCTATCATCCTGAAGCGTGGCGTTCCTACTTCTGGTTCCCCTTCAGGGATGCCGGACTTCCCATTTATGATCTGACTGTTTACTGAATCCGCGAAAGGAATTTTTTACTATGAAATCACTCTGTTTTATATTGACATTTTTCGTACTGCTTACCTGCGGCGCCTGGCAAATCGATTCCTCCTATAAGATCGTTATTCCGGAAAAGCCTGTGGATAAAACCGTGTTCCGCTCTCTGAAAGAAGCCGCCGAAGTTCTGCAAAGCGCCCTTGCCAAAGGCGGCATCAAGGTCAAAATAAAAACTGCCTCCGCAGCTGTCCCCGGAAATAAAAGTATTTTTCTGGGATTCCCTGACGGCAAAAAGCATACCAAATTCGATGGTGCTTTGCGTATTGAAAAAAGGGATATCTATATCACGGGGAACGATTATCCCGGTATGTTCAAGCCGGGTCCCCGGAATTCGCCCCATATTTACTATCTGGGAACATACACCGCCCTGGCTTTCTTCATGCAGGAGTATCTCGATTGCAAATTTCTTCTGCCCTGTAAAGAGGCGATCTTTCCCGTCAGGATGCCAAGCCTTCCTGAAAAGCTTGATATGACTGTCAAGGCTCCTCTGGAATTTGCCTCAGGGACTCCTGCGCCCTTGCGTCTTTATGAATACGCCACAGCCAACTTCGGACGGGGGGGGACCCATGTTTACGGCGGACACTCCCACGATAAAGCCATCCCCCAAAGTAAATACGGCAAAAGCAATCCTGAATACTTTTCTTTTGCAAAAGGCAAGCGTTACAGCAACATCCATTACCACGGACATTGTCTTTCCAATCCGGCAGTTGAAGAGTTGATCTACCGGAACCTTCTCGAGCGTCTTGATAAAGGTGCCGAAATGGCAGAACTGGGACAATCCGACGGAAACATCCCCTGCGAATGTCAAAGCTGTCTTGCCATGCCCGGCGGCAAAGATCCCGGGGAGCGACTGTGGCTCTTTCACCTGAAACTTGCCAAACGCCTTGAAAAAGACCGTCCGGGAAAAAAGGCTCTCATCATCTGCTACTGGCCCAATCTTGATCCGCCAAAGAACACCAGAAAATTTCCCGCCAATGTGACGGTGGAGCTGACCCGTTATGAAAAAGAATATCTTGACAAGTGGCGCAATTATCAGGTCCCCGGCGGTTTCTATGTCTATATCTACAACTGGGGATTCTATCAGGCAGAAGGTTTCACCCCTAAAAACTGCGATCCCGGATTTCTTGAAGAGCAGGTGCGTCTTTTTCAGAAAATGGGCATCAAAGGTCTTTACCGCTGCGGCTACCGGGATCTTTCAGGACTTGAAGGACCTGCCTATTACATCTACGGTCAGCTCTGGCACCGTCCCCAAGCCACGGGAGAAGAACTTTTCAGAGAGTACTGTTCCCGTGTGTTCGGCAAAGCCGCTCCTGAAATGACCGCTTTTTACCGTCTTCTCTACTCCCGGCAGAAATACAGTATACTTCCCGGAGGTGAAACCCGCTGGAGCCATTTGTGGCGTGCCAAAGGGAAAGTGGGGGAATTGCCTCTTAATCAGGGGCATCTGGTCAGGCGTTATCCGCCTCAGATCATCGCACAGTTGAAAGCTCTTCTTGCCAAGGCTTCACCAAAGATGACCACCCCTGCTGCAAAATGGATCAAGCCTTACATTGAAAAAGAGTTCCGCTATCTTGAGTGTACGGCGCAAATCGCCAACTGTATGGATCAACTCCGCAGTAAAAATGATCGTGCCGCAGGGGAAAAGCTGCTCTGTTTCATCGCCGGGAGAAACAAGGCTGTAAAAGATCTGACAAAACTTCCGGAGCTCAAAAATCGCTTCGCAACCATGCAAGCCGGCGGCAGCATGTACGCCATATTGACCTTCCCTTACCATATCGATGCAGAATATCTTCTTGCCAACAAGATCCCCCTTTGCAGCCGCACCATCAAAGCTGACGGCAAACCGCAGCTCCTGATAAAAGACAAAGGTCACAGCCACCCGGTGACGGTCTCTGTTACTGCCGATGAGAAAAACCTCAAGGTGCGTTTCACCTATCCCCTTTATAAAAGGTCGGAACTGGGTGAAGATAAGCTCAATTTTTACATTGAAGACAGTTCCGGAAAGCTCTGTAAATTTCAAGTCTGGCTGACGCCCACAAGGATCTTTGCTTCTCATATCCTCAAGAGCTCCACCGCCAACGGAGGAGAGATGGAAGTACGCAAACCTTTCGATCCCAAAGGCGCCAGATTCACCTTCAAAGACAATGCTCAACAGCAAGCTGAAGCCGAGTTCTCAATTCCCTTTGCACTGCTGGGGGGCAGGATCGCTCCGGGAACAAAGAGAAAATTCAACGCCTCCTGTCTGCGTTACCGCCCCGGCAACAACAAGAAACAGGAAGGCTTCGCCATCTGGGAACCCAACATGGGGAAAATGAACTGGAAACAGGAAATGGACCGTCAGGGGACATTGGAATTTTAAGGAGAATCAAAGGAAATGAAAAAATATCTTTTCATACTCTCAATGTTTGTCATATCCGGGATTTCTGCCTGGCAGATCGACTCATCGTACAAAATCGTCATTCCTGAAAATCCCTATGATCCTTCGGTAAAAAAGGCTCTCAGTGAAGGAGCGGTGTGTTTGCAGAGTATACTCAGGCAAAAAGGAATGACACTCCCCATCGTGACCGCCAGTCGTCCGGAGTCCGGCAAAAAAAGCATCTTTATCGGATTCCCCGATGGAAGGAAGTATAAGAATTTTTCAGGTTCCATCCGCTTTGACAAAAGGGATATCTATATTACAGGCAACGATGTTCACGTCAAGGGGAAAAAGGGCAAAAACAACTCTTTCCGTTCTTACTTTCTGGGGAGTATCAAAGCCATGACCCGCTTTATGGAGCTTTATCTCAATGTGCGCTTTGTTCTTCCCGATGCCAACGGCACTGCCATATTGCCGGGACCACTCCCGGAACTCCCGGAAAAAAGGTATATTTCTGTCGATCCTCCTCTGATTTTCAGCACCGGGTGCTGGACCGATATGATCTATGAATATGCAAACAACTGCTACGGCAGGGGCAGTATCCACTGCTACGGGGGACACTCCTGGTACAGTGCGGTCCCTGTTGCCAAATATGGCAAAAGCAATCCTGAATACTACGCTGTCCTCGACGGCAGACGGGCGCCTGATGTGCACTACTGGAGCTTGTGCATTTCCAATCCAGCCGTTCAGGAGCTGATCTACAAAGAAATGCTCAAACAGCTGGACGACGGCGCTGAAGCAGTCGAACTTGCTCAAACTGACGGATACCGGGAGTGTGAATGTGCCAAATGCAAAAAACTTTACAATGTTGACGATCCGGCGGAAAGGCTTTGGATCTTCCACACCTTGCTTGCCAAACGTCTCATGAAAGACCGCCCCGGGAAAAAGGTGATGATCATAGCCTATTCCCCCACCTTTGCGCCGCCCAAAACCTTTTCTGAATTTCCCCCCAATGTGATCGTGGAACTTGCCCGTTACGATGAAAAGGATTTTCAACAGTGGCAGAAGATAAAAGTTCCCGGCGGATTCATCACCTATATCTACAACTGGGGATACTATCAGCCCGGTGGTCTTACTCCGAAATTTTCAACAAAACTCGCCGCCGGACAGGTGCGCCGTTTTATGAAATACAAGGTCAAGGGCGTCTATCGCTGCGGTTTCGGCAATATTTACGGTCTTGAAGGTCCCGTCTACTATCTTTTCGGAAAACTTTTCGACGATCCCGGTCTTGATGTGGAAAAGGCCGTTTCAGAGTACTGCGTTGCTGCTTTCGGCAAAAATGCCGCTCCCGCCATGAACAACTTTTTCAAACTCATTGATGAAGCTGTTGATAACTTTGTCACCGAGTACCACAACGAAAAAACAGCTCTTTCTTCACATCCTGAAAGCCTTCTTTCAGCCATGTGGACTCCTCAGCGCCTTAAAAAGATGGAAAATCAGCTCCTCATCGCTGAAAGGGCAAAAAAGAGTTCTGTTGAAGAAAAGCGTCTTGCCATTACAAGATATCAGTTCAATTACATGAAAAATCTCATGCAGATCCAATTTGCTTATCAGGCATATACACTGACACCTTCAAAGGAGCTGCTCAAGATCATTCTCAAGCTGCTGGATGAAAGGGCGCTTATCGGCAAACAGGCATTCAAAGGCAGTAAAAAACTTACCTTCCCGGGATTTCCTCATATTTTCCATCTGGGAGTTCCTGCCAACAAATTCGCCACCAACGGAACCCTGAACGCCACTTTGGCAGCGCCCTACACTTGGAACACAAAAGCGATCCGTACCAAAAGTGTTCTGCCCGGAGTTTCCGTCAAAAAGATGACTGTCCGCAGGATCAAGGGAAAAGCGGGAATGGATTTTTCTTCCGGCGTCTGGAAAAATATTCCCTGGGAGGAACTTTCAGAAATACAGCTCAATCCTCTCAAAACCAAAAGCCGTTTCAAAGTGGCATACGACAGTCAGAATCTCTATACAGCCATTGAGTCGGATCTTTCTGACATCAAGAGCTATCTGCCTCTTGGCAAAGATGGTAAATGCTGGCAGTTCGACTGTGTGGAAATGGTGGTGGATCCCTGGGGAACACGGGAAAAATATTTTCACTTTGTGACCAATCCGGTTGCCAATTCTCTCTATGAATCGGCGGTGGGGCTTATTGAAGATCCTCTGCATCCATTGTTCCGCAGTATGGATCCTTCATGGAACGGTAAATGGAGTTATCTTTCCAAACGCAAAAACAACACCTGGTCTCTGCTCTTTATTATTCCCTTCAGTACTATCGGAAAAAAAGCTGCCCCGGGAGATATGTGGTGCTTCAACATCTGCCGTGAAGCCTTTGAAAAAGGCAGCACCCAGCCGGAACTTTCCTGCTGGTCTCCCTGTTTTGAAGCCTTCACGTTCCACGAAAAATCCACCTTCGGTGAACTCTATTTTCAGTGATCTGTTCTGCCGCATAAAAAGTTTTTCCGTAAATTGACAAAGTAAACGCACGTTTGTATGTTATATCTTACAATCGACATTTTTTCCGGAAAGCCCCTTTCAGCAAACTATTTTTTTGCATTATTGACAAAGGTGTGCTATATTAATAAAATGCTTGTGTTTTTTTCTAAAACAGTATAACGAGGTATAACCATGTCTGAGAAAATGCTGGTCAACGGCAATGAAGCTGTCGCCCTTGCGGCGATGGACTGCCATGTGGATCTGGGTTGCGGATATCCCGGGACCCCTTCGTCAGAGATCCTTGATGAGTTCGCCCGTCTGGGCGGAAGCGCTGAGTGGGCCCCCAACGAAAAGTGCGCCCTTGAAGTCGGTATCGGTACTGCCCTTGCCAACGGCAGAAGCCTTGTCACCATGAAACATGTGGGGTTGAATGTGGCGGCTGACCCCTTCTTCACCATCGCCTACTCCGGTACTCCGGGGGGCGTGGTGGTCATCAGTGCCGACGACCCCGGTATGGCTTCCAGCCAGAATGAGCAGGACAACCGCCGCTACGCAGTGAGCGCCGGAGTCCCCATGTTTGAGCCTGCCGACTCTCAGGAGTGCTACGATTTTCTGATCGAAGCCTTCCGTCTTGCTGATGAGTTCCGTTCACCGGTGCTTTTCCGCATGACCACCCGTGTCTGCCACTCCAAGTGCGTGTTGAACCGTCACGGCAGAGGACTTGCGCCCCGCAAAGCTGAATTCGTCAAGGATTCAAGAGCCAATGTGATGGTCCCCGCCTTTGCCAAGCTTGCCCACCGCCGTCTGCGCAAAGATCTGCACACCATGGCTGATCTCAACGAAAAGGGCTCCTGGAACAAGGTCATCAAGGGGAGTTCCGATCTGGGGATCATCACTTCAGGTATCTCCTATCAGCATGTCCGTGAAGCTGCGCCCGAAGTTTCTGTGCTGAAACTGGGCTTCACCTACCCCCTGCCCCGGAACCTGATCTCTGATTTCGTCTCTTCCGTCAAGCGCTGCATCGTCATTGATGAAGGGGACAATTTCCTTGCCGACAACATCAATGCTATGGGCATCAAGGTGGAAGGCAAAGATGAAGAGTTCCGTTTCGGCGAACTCAACGTCACCCGTGTCCGCAAACTGCTGGCAGGCGACAATACGCCTGAGCCTCCTGCCGCTCCCGGCAAGCCCCCCCAGCTCTGCGTCGGCTGCCCACACCGGAAGACCTTTGAGGCTCTCCGTGATCTGGATTGCATCGTTTCCGGCGATATCGGCTGCTACACTTTGGGCGTGATGCCTCCCTTCAACGCCATCCACAGCTGCGTCTGCATGGGCGCCAGTGTCACCGTGGGATTGGGTATGCGTAAGATGCTCCCTGAGCAGGAAGCCCGCAAAGTGGTCAGTGTCATCGGCGACTCCACCTTCCTGCACACGGGTATCAACGGTATTGTGGAAATGGTCTACAACCGTCCTGCCACAGGTCATGTGGTGGTGATCCTTGATAACAGCATCACCGCCATGACGGGACTTCAGGAAAACCCCGCCACCGGCAGAAAGCTGGACCACACTCCCGCCCCCGCCGTCTCTCTTGAGAAGATCGTTGAGGGCATCGGCGTTGACAATGTGGACATCATCGACACCACCGCCGAAAACGAAAAATTCAAAGAACTGCTTCAGGAGCGTCTCAGCTCCAATGACACCAGTGTTATCATCGCCCGCCGTCCCTGTATTCTCGGGGCTGTCAAGGCAAAAAGCTATGAGGTGAAGAAATGAGCAAGATCCACAACGTTGTCGTCGCCGGACTGGGCGGACAGGGGGTTTTGAAGGTCACAGATATTCTTTCAGAAGCGGTTTTCCGCTGCGGATATGATGTCAAAAAGAGCGAAGTCCACGGCATGAGCCAGCGGGGCGGCTCCGTTTCAAGCGAAGTCCGCTACGGTGAATGTGTGGCAAGTCCCATGGTTCCCGCCGGTGAAGCAGATGTTCTGGCAGTCCTCGACATCACACAGGTCGAAGTGGCAAAGGGAGTCCTCAAAGCTGACGGTGTGCTGATCACCCCTGAGGATCTCCCCCTTGACAAGCTCCAGAATCCCAAGGCTCTGAACACCATGATGCTGGGAGCCATTTCAAAGTATGTGGAGATCCCGGTTGAAACGCTTCTTGAAGCTTTGAAGGCCAATCTCCCTGAAAAGCTCCATGAAATGAACTTGGAAATGTTCGAACTTGGGCGCAATTCCCGGTAAAGTTCAAGGATTTAATAAGTTTGCACTTGCAAAAACAGTTGACAAGTGCTATATTATAAGTCTTGTATATGATTCAATCTTGTACATCAAATAAACAGGAGTTAAAAATGAACGCTATTATTCAGAGCGGCGGCAAGCAGCTTAAAGTCAAAGCCGGCGACATTGTCGAAGTGGAAAAACTGGCCGTTGCAGACGGCGCTGAAGTGATTTTTGAAGAAGTTCTCGCTATCGAAGGCGAAGACGGCAAACTCAACATCGGCACCCCCGTGGTTGCCGGTGCCAAGGTCGTTGGCAAAGTTCTCGAAGTCCTCAAGGCCAAGAAGGTCGTTGCCTTCAAGATGAAACGCCGCAAAGGCTATCGCCGCACCCACGGTCACCGTCAGCGTTATTCCCGCGTTGAGATCCTTTCTGTCAACGCCTGAGTTTGACCTATGCGCTACGATGCCAGCGGAGCTTTGATCGAAACCGCGCTGCCGGGAATCCCGTTGCTCAGCCGCGGCAAGGTTCGTGATGTTTACGATCTGGGAGATGCGTTGCTCTTTATTGCAACTGACCGTCTCAGCGCTTTTGACGTGGTGCTCCCCTGCGGCGTGCCCCGCAAAGGCGAAGTTCTTACCCGGATCTCTCTTTTCTGGTTTGACCTGCTCAAAGATGTACCCAATCATCTTCTGAGTGCCGATGTCACCACCCGTGAAGAGTTGAAACCTTATGCAAAGGATCTTCAGGGGCGTTCCCTGATCGTTCGCAAAGCGCAGGTGATCCCCATTGAGTGCGTGGTCCGCGGTTATCTGGTGGGCTCCGGTTGGAAGGATTACCAGAAGAGCGGCTCCGTCTGCGGCATTGCGCTCCGCAGCGGCTATCAGCAGGCTGAAAAGCTTGACGAGGTCCTTTTCACCCCCACCACCAAAGCTGCTGTGGGTGACCACGATATGCCCATCGACTTTGAAGGCGTCGTGGGTGTTGCCGGTCTTGAAAGGGCAACTGCCATCCGTGACCTTTCTCTGAAAGTCTACTCTGCCGCCCGTGATTATGCGGCAGAACGGGGCATTATCGTTGCCGACACCAAATTTGAATTCGGTGTTATTGACGGCAAGGTCTCACTGGTTGACGAAGTTCTCACCCCTGACTCCAGCCGTTTCTGGCTGGCTTCGGAGTACAAGGTGGGGGGCAGTCCTGTCAGTTTGGACAAGCAGTTTGTCCGTGACTATCTGGAAACCCTCGACTGGGACAAACAGGCTCCCGGTCCTGAGCTCCCTGCTGATGTGGTCGAAAAAACCACAGCCAAATACCTTGAGGCTTACCGGATGCTTACCGGTAAAGAGCTCTGAGTCCTGCGGGACCATATAACAAAAAAGCGGCGGTCTTCCGCCGCTTTTAATCTTTCAAGCGGGAATTTTTTGAAAAATGATTGAAGCAATCTCTCAATTCAGCACATTTCAAATCGTCATACTCTGTATCAGCGCTCTTTTGATCGGAGTCAACAAAACAGCTCTCCCCGGCATCGGGATCCTCCCTGTGGTGCTGCTTGCCAATACCT
This sequence comes from Lentisphaeria bacterium, assembly GCA_017457065.1. Classification (GTDB taxonomy): domain Bacteria; phylum Verrucomicrobiota; class Lentisphaeria; order Victivallales; family Victivallaceae; genus UBA1784. Next base: position 11,165 of record JAFTIE010000045.1, on the reverse strand, counting down.
TTGATGCCCGGCTTTCCACCGGTATGCAGCTTCTGATGCTCGCCTGGGCGGACATCATGGCTGTGATCTATTTCCGCCGCAGTGCCGACTGGAAACTGATCTTGCGGCTGCTGCCCTGGTCGTTGAGCGGTCTTGCCATCGGCTGGTGGCTTTTGAGCTATATTCCTCCTGAAAACACCACTGCAATGAAACTGCTCATCGGCTGGATCGTCATCGGACTGCTCATATTGAACTTTGTCCGCAAACGCCTCAACCCGGACAAGATCCCCTCCGGTATTCTTCCGTCAGCCTTTTACGGCTCCCTCATGGGAAGTACCACCATGCTTGCCAATGCTGCGGGGCCCATTTCAGCCATTTACCTGCTTTCCATGAAACTGACCAAAGAGCAGTACATGGGCAGCGGTGCCTGGCTTTTCATGATCGTCAACTGGATCAAGCTGCCTATGTTCTGGTATCAGGGCAGGATCACCAAAGAGGTGCTGCTTCTGGATCTGTGGATGGTCCCTCTGCTCATCGCAGGCGGCTTCCTGGGTATAGTGCTTTTCAAGAAGCTGCCTCAGGCGCTCTTTGAAAAAATCGTCACTGTACTGGTGGTCATTGCCGCACTCAAAATGGTCACAGGTCCTTATGTGGATCCCTGGCTGAATCCCATACTGGAACGCTATCTGGGAATGTAAGACAAGATGTCAAAAAACTCCACACACGTCAGAGTATTCCTCATGCTGGGCATGGGGGTGATGCTTTATTTTTTCGCAAACTTCCAGCGTGTGGCGATTCCCGGATCCATTTTCAATGAGCTTCAAAGCAGTCTGAATGTGGGCGCCAGGTATATCACGGCACTTGGCTCCATGTTCATGTATATCTATGCCGCAGGACAGCTCTGCGCCGGACTCCTTGCCGACCGTTACGGCGGTGAAAGAGTCATCACCTTCGGCGCATTGCTTTTCTGTCTGGGCTCCATTCTTTTCCCCTTCTGCGACTCCCTTTTCATGCTCTACTTCAGCCGTTTTCTGGTGGGCATGGGAGCCAGTTCCATCTATTTGAGTCTGGTCAAGATCTTAGCCTTCCGTTTCCCCAAAAAGTTCCCCATCCTTCTGGGATTTTTCCTGCTCTGCGGATATGGGGGCGGTGTCGTGGCGACAGCCCCTCTTGTCTATATGGTAAAGGCCCTTACATGGCGCACCGCAATGGCGGTTTTCGGTGCCGGGGCTCTTGTCAGTTATATTCTCTTTGTCCTTTCCAAACATCTGGTAACGCTTCCCCGTGTGACCAACGTGCCCTTCTCGTTCCGGGTATTCGGGGAGCTTCTGAAGCGGAAACACAACCGCAACATGATCCTCTACTCCTCATGCAGTTTCGGTACCTACTACTGCATACACACCGTCATCGGGAAAAAATTCCTTGAAGACTTCTGCCGGATGCCCACTGAAAAAGCCGCATGGTACATCGCTGTACTGGGGATCATCGCCTCTGTCAGCGGCTTCTGTATGGCATTCATCAGTCAGGCGTGGGGCAACAGACGCAAACATTTTCTGGTCACCTCAGGCTGCGTGGCGGTCTTCTCTTACGGGTTCATACTGGTGGCGCTCTGCCTTGACTGGCGGACCTCTTTTGTGGGGATACTTCTTTTCGGCATAACATGGTTCGCCAATCAGGGGACCTTGTCGGTGCCGATGATGAAAGACACCAACGTCCCCGAAGCCATGGGCGCCATCGTCAGCTTGTGCAACGGAGTTGTCTATCTGATGGTGGCTCTTCTCGGGAATGCGGTGGGATTCCTGCTGGATATGTTTGAACCGGTCAAATCAGGCAATATCCTGATTTACACCAACAAATCCTACATTGCTGTGTTTCTGCTCTTTTTCCTTCTGAGCTGCTGCACATTGTACAACGCCTGCCGTCTCCGGGACACCCGGGGTGGTAATGTTGCCTCAACAACACCTTGATTTTTTCCTTCAGCCCGTTTGACAAGCACCTCTTTTTGTGCTATTTTATAGGAAACACATCTTATCTTGAATTTAGGAGGGAAATACTATGCAGATCACAGACAAAGCTGATGTTTTGGTGGAGGCTCTGCCTTATATTCAGAAGTTCCGCAACTCCGTCATGGTTGTGAAGTTCGGGGGCAGCGCCATGGAGGATGAGGAGCTGGTTCGCGGCACCATGCGTGACATCGTCATGCTTGAAGCCATCGGCATCCGTCCGGTAGTGGTCCACGGCGGCGGCAAAGCCATTTCAGCCGCCCTCAAAGAGCAGGGTATCCCTGTCAAATTCGTCAACGGACTGCGTTACACCTGCGATAAAACCATCGGCGTAGTGGATGAAGTGCTCCACAATGTCAACGCTCATCTGGTTGAGCTCGGCAAGGAGTTCGGCGGTCCCGTCTGCGGCATCTCCGGCAAAAAGGTCCTCAAAGCCAAACGCACCCTTTCCACTGATCCCGCCACAGGCAAACAGGAAGATGTGGGCTTTGTGGGCGAAGTCATCGGCGTGGATGTGGCGGCTATCGTAGAAGCGCTTGCCAAAGGTCTCACCCCCATCCTGACGCCCCTGGGTACCGGACTTGACGGACAGGTCTACAATATCAACGCCGATACCGCCGCATGCAAGATCGCTGAGGCGATCCACGCCAGAAAGCTGGTTTTCATGAGCGACGTCCCCGGGATCCTTGCCGACAAAGAGGATGAAAACTCCGTCATTGAGACCATCAAAACCGACGAAATCGACAAACTCATTGCTGACGGAACTCTTTCAGGCGGCATGCTCCCCAAGATCGCCAGCTGTGTTTCAGCGCTCAACGCCGGTATCAACAAGGTCCACATGATCGACGGACGCAGACGCCATTCACTGCTGCTTGAGATCTTCACCGACACCGGTATCGGTACTCAGATCATCCGCCCCGACTCCATCATGTAAGATGTCATTTCTCCAAGGAGCTGTTCCCATGGGAAAAGCACTGATCTTCTGCGGCATCAAACACTGCGGAAAAAGTACCCTGGGCAAAGCCGTATCAGAGCAGCTTGCCCTGCCTTTCAGAGACACAGATGAAATGTTGGAAGAACGCTTTCATCTCACTGTTCGTGAACTCTTCAAAAGTGTTGGCGAAGAGGAGTTCCGCCGCCGGGAAAGCGAACTGCTTTCCAGTCTTGAAGCGGAAACGCCTCAAGTCATATCTCTGGGGGGCGGAGCGCTGCTCAAAGCGGAAAATGTTCCCATCCTGAAAAAACTCGGCAAAATCATCTGGTGTGATGTGGATGACCGAACAGCCTTTGCCCGTATCATAAAAAAGGGGCTCCCCCCTTTTCTGGCTGAGACAGCTGATCCTTTCGCAACATTTCAAAACAGTAATCAAAGCCGCAGAGCGATCTTCGGCGCAGTCTGTTCGCTGCGTTTTGAACCTCAGAAGACAAATTCTCCTGCTGAAAATGCAAAGAAACTGTGCGAACTTCTTTTTGAAAAAGGAATGATAGAAAAATGAGCGGCAACACTTTCGGAGCTCTTTTCAAAGTCACCACCTTCGGGGAATCCCACGGTCCCGCCATCGGCGCTGTGGTCGACGGGATGCCCGCCGGTGTGGAAATCGACCTTGAATTTATCCAGAGCGAACTTGACCGGCGTCGCCCGGGGAATAAAGCGGCGGGTTCCACGCTCCGCAAAGAAAGCGACACAGTGGAGATCCTTTCCGGAGTCTTTGAAGGAAAAAGCACCGGCACTTCCATAGGTATGCTCATCCGCAACAGCGACCAGCACAGCAAAGATTATTCTGAGCTCCAAAACCTCTTCCGCCCCGGTCATGCCGACTGGGGATTCCACGCCAAATACGGATTCCGGGACTACCGGGGCGGGGGCAGATCCTCCGGCAGAGAGACCGCTTGCCGTGTCGCCGCAGGAGCCCTTGCCAAACTGATGCTCAAAAGCATCAGTGAAATAAAGATCACCGCTTACGCTCTTGAGATCGGCGGCGTCAGAGCGGAAAAAATCGCTTTTGACGAGATCGAAAAAAATCCCCTCCGGGCTCCCGACAGTCAGGCGGCTGAAAAAATGGCAGCACGCATCGAAGAGTGCCGCAATGATCTGGAAAGCTGCGGCGGTATCGTTGAGTGCCGCATTTCAGGAGTCCCCGCAGGATGGGGGGACCCGGTCTTTGACAAGATGGACGCTCTTCTGGCACACGCCATCTTTTCCATCGGCGCAGTCAAGGGATTTACCGTAGGCGACGGTTTCGATGCCGCCCGGAGCGTGGGCTCTGTCAACAACAGCGCTCCAGGCGCCGCAGGCGGTATCAGAGGTGGTATCTCTGACGGAAACGAAATCATTTTTCAAGCGGCAGTGAAACCCACTCCATCCATCGGCAAAGTGCAGTCCATGCCGGGAATCGACGGTCAAATGCACGACTTTGCCATCAAAGGTCGTCACGATGTGTGCATCGTTCCCCGGGTCGTTCCCGTAATTGAAGCAATGGCTGCAATAGTCCTTGCTGAGTGTGCCCTCGCCCAGAGATGTGCACGCATCTGTTCAGAAAATTTTTAACCAGAGAAAGGTTGCAGAAAAGATGAAATTGGCAAAACTCCCCAATGACGGATACCGCATCGACGCAAAAAAATATACACTTGACCTTCACGAAGGTATTGAACCGGCAAGGCTTTTTCTTGAAAACTCCCGGCAGGAGTACTGCTTTACACCTTCCGGCAGCGTGAACTGTATGGACCGCTGTGACGAAACTGCCGTCTTTGAAAAGTGGCAGAAACAGGAGACAAAAGAAGGAGTCATTTTCACCCGCACCGAAAAATCCGTTCTGTGGAAACAGAAAAAGATCACCGTGGTCTGCCGGGAAAAATCCATTGAGTTTTTCATGGAGATCGAAGGCTCCGGTGACGTGGACGACGTCCGCTTCTTCCGCAACTGCGTCAACAAGGTGGAATACGGTTTCATCGGCGAGTTTGATGAAGTCATCAATGCCGCCGCCCCCAATTTCCACGGAAAGATCTTCTATCACCCGGTGGAAAGCTTCACCACCTCCTTTGCCCAGGATCTTTCCCCCGCCGTGGGCGGTCAGGCTCTGGCAAGCTGCTGCAGTTGTGTCGGTCTGCGTGACCGTACCGAAAGAAAATATCTGGTGGCAGGCGCCGCAGCGCACCCCGGTGAATACACCTGGGACAGTTTCCGGTGGAATCCCGCTGCCGTCATGCCCGCCACAGCCTACATCGGCGACCAGATGAAGGGCGGCGGATTCGCTATTGAGTACGCCGGGAAAAAAAGTGTTTCAGGCACATGGGAAACACCCCGTCTGATCCTGAGTTTCTGCGACTGCTGTGATGACATAATTCCTTCTTATCTCAAAGTCTGTTACGACGAAAAGTACCTGCCCAAGCCCCACCGCCGCCGTATCCGGGATTGGTGGCGCAGTCCCATCTACTGTACCTGGCACGATCAGGTCGCCGCCACCATGATGGACCGGAGCAACTACATCGGCTACACCGGTCCCCGGATAGGGGAGTTCTGCACCGAAGAGCTTACCGAAGAGTGGTTGGGAGAATTGATCAAACACGATTGCAAGCCGGGGATCGTCATTCTTGACGACAAGTGGCAGCTCAACCTCAACGACGCTGATCCTGATACAGAAAAGTTCCCCGACATGAGGGGATGGATCGAAAAATGCCACCAGCGGGGGATCAAGGTCTTTTTGTGGACCGCCGCCTGGAACAATGACAATGTGCCCCTTGACGAAGCAGTCACCAGAGACGGCAAGGTGGTCTGCGGCGACATCACCAACCCCAAATATGAAGCCCGTTTCCGCGAAATGATCCGCCGCTACTTCTCTGATGCTGAGGATTGTCTCAACGCCGACGGTATCAAACTTGACGGTCTTCTTGGGCTCCCCATGGGACAGGGCCTGAAAAATCACGAAAACCTCTGGGGTCTGGAACTGCAGAAGCGCTATCTGGATATCCTTTATGAAGCGGGCCACAAGGCAAAAAAAGATGTCTGTATCAGCACCTTTGTGGCACATCCCTATCTTTCGGACACCAGCGATATGGTCCGCCTCGCCGATATGTACCACGGACGGCTCACCACCCGCCGTGCCATGAAGCACCGGGCAGAGGTGTACAGTTACACCATGCCCTACACCCTTATCGACACTGACGGACAGTATGAATTCAGCTACATAGACAATGTGACCGAACTGATGACGGACCAGATGAAGCTGGGTATCCCCACCGTTTACAACGGCAAATTGATCCGCCAGCAGAGGTTTTTCATGCCTGCCAGATACCGGGAGATGGATGAGAAGGATTACGCCATCATCTCACGAGCCTTCAAGATCCAGCGTAAAAAATACGGTCTCAAGTGAAGAAAAAAAGAAAAATCTGGATCTTCGCCGGTGAAAGCTCCGGCGATATGTACGGTGCCCAGCTGGGGGAGGAACTGCGCCGCATCGCTGCCGGTCGGGGAGAAGAAATAGAACTCTCAGGCATGGGCGGTAAAGCAATGATCGCTGCCGGGATCCCCGTCAAGGTGGACTCCACCGAACTGGGGGTCATGGGGGTCGTTGAGGTGGTAAAACTGCTCTTCAAGTTCATCGCCATCTATTTCAAGATGGTGAAAGCGGCACGGCGGGAGCGTCCGGAAACAGTTGTCCTCATCGACTATCCCGGATTCAATTTGCTTTACGCCCTTGCCATGTATTTTTCAGGGATCAAGGTGGTGTGGTATATCGCCCCCCATTTGTGGATCTGGGGAAAATGGCGTCTCCCTGTACTGGCAAAGATCTGTACAAAGGTGCTGGTGATCTTCCCCTTTGAAGTGGAGGTTTTCAGCAAAACCCCTTTGCAGGCGACCTTTACAGGACACCCCCTCATTGATATCATGGAAAAGAAAAAAGATCCCTCTATCCCCCGGGATCCGGATCTGGTGCTGCTGCTCCCCGGCAGCCGTGCCGGTGAGATCTGCCGGATGCTTCCCCACATGCTTGAAAGTGTCCGGGAACTCAAAAAGCGCAATCCCGGATTGAAATTCCGTATCTCCGCCCCCCGGGAAAAGATCGCATCCCAGTGCAGAACTCTGATCGATAAGTTCCGGCGGAGTACTCCGGATCTGCCCGAAATCGAAATTTCCATTGGAGACACCAATTACTGTCAGCAGCATGCCGGTTCCGGTATTGCCGCCTGCGGCACCGTCACGGTGGAGTGCGCCATCATGGGACTCCCTCTGGTGGTGGGATACAGCCTCAGCCCCGTAAACTACATGGTCGCCTGGCTCCACGGAGTCAAACCGTTCCGGGGATACATCACCATGACCAACATCATAGACAACAGTCCGGTGTGTCCGGAATTCATCCAGAGCAAATTCAAAGAATCCAACATCACCCCCGCCGTAGAGTCCATTCTGCCGGGCGGTTCCCGGCGGGAGTCCACTTTGGCGGGCATGGAACGTGTCACTGAAATGCTCAGTGAAGGCAACAACGGCCGCAGTGCTGTCGCCCGGGCGGCAGAAGAGATCTATTCTGCCTGAAGATCGGCAGGATTTCTCTGCCTCAAAAAAATTTTTCAAAGAAAATTTAAAAAAAATACCATATTGAACTTTAATTAACAGGAATATGGTGTTATATTTAATAAGGTAATCTTTTTGTCGCTGATTGTGGAAAAATTGAGAAATTCGACTGCAGACAGCGCAAAGATCCAAAATAAGAGGTTTTTTTCGTGGAACAGTATTCCTGTGAGGAAAAATCACGGCTGCGCCGCTTTTACAGCACCCGGAGAAAGGAACTTGACCTTCAATGGAGATGGCGGAGCGACCGGGAGATCTGTGCTGCCATAAGGGCGTTGCCTGAGTATCAGGCTTCTGAGTGTGCTGCATTCTTCATTCCCTGGGGCGCAGAACCTGACCTGAGAGAGCTGTTTTTCGAAAAGCGCACGTTCCTGCCCCGTTTTTCAGCGGAGCTTGAGGGATATGAAGTGGTGGAGATCACCGATTTGGAAAAGGATCTGCTTCCCGGGAAATATGGGATCCCGGAGCCATCGCCGGAACTTCCGGCAGCGGCGCCGGAACTGCTCCGGAAAGATTTGCTTTTTATGGTACCGGCTGTCGCCTGTTCTGTTGCCGGAGTACGGCTGGGACGGGGCGGCGGATTCTATGACCGGCTTCTTGCCGGAATCAAAAAGAAACCGGTCGCAGTGATCTACTCCTGCCAGCTTGCCCCCTCGCTGCCGTGCGCCTGTCATGATCTTCCAATGGGGATCATCGTGACAGAAAACAAAGTTTTTTATTGTTGAAAGCACCGCGTTTCCGATGCCAGGACCGGGGTGCCGGAAAAAAAGAGGAAAGAAAATGGGTGATTGGAAGGTGATTGCAGTCGCGTGCATCGCCAGCGTTGTGGGCGTTGGGTTGGGTGCATTGATTATTTACTGCATTCAGAAAATGCAAAGAGACTCTGCCCAGAAAGGCGCAGAGAAGATCCGCAAAGATGCAGAGCGTGATGCAGAACATCTGCTCCGTGATGCAAAAGTTTCAGCCAAAGCCGACGTGATCAAGATGCGCGAAGAGTGTGAGCAGGAGATCCGGGAACGCCGCCGTGAACAGCAGCAGAACGAAAAACGTCTCGCTCAGCGCGAAGAAAATCTTGATCGCCGCGCAGATTCTCTGGACGAAAAACTCAAAGGTCTGGAAAAACAGGAAAAGGATATCGAATCACTCCGGGAAAAATTGAGCGCCCGGGAAGGTGAACTTGCCAAAAATATTGCCGCTCAGGTCGATGAATTGGAACGGATCTCCGGCTACAGCCGTGAACAGGCAAGAGATGTGCTTCTGGAAAAACTCCAGAACGAGATCCGCAACGAAGCGGGCATCATGGTCCGCAACACCCTTGAAGAAGCTAAAGAGCGCAGCGAGAAAGAGGCCCGCCGGATCCTGACCTACGCTATCCAGCGCTACGCTTCTGACTGCACCTATGAGCGCACCACTGCAACGATCCCTTTGCCCAATGACGAAATGAAGGGCAGGATCATCGGTCGTGAAGGGCGTAATATCCGCACTATTGAGGCTGTCACCGGAGTCAATATCCTTATTGATGACACCCCCGAAGCAGTGGTCATCAGCTGCTTTGATCCTGTTCGCAAAGAGGTGGCTCGCAGACTTATGGAACGTCTCATCGGCGATGGACGGATCCACCCCACCCGTGTTGAGGAACTTGCCAAAAAGATCGGCAAAGAGATCGAAGACGAACTCTTCCAGGAAGGCGAAGCCGCCGTTCTTGAAACAGGGATCCAGGGCGTTCCCCCTGCGATCATCCGGCTGCTGGGCAGACTGAAATACCGTTACAGCTTCTCTCAGAATGTGCTGCAGCACTCTCTGGAAACTGCCTATTTCATGGGTATCATCGCCGCCGAACTGGGATTGGATGAAAAACGTGCCAAACGTATCGGTCTCTTTCATGATCTGGGAAAAGCCATCGACCATGAGATCGAAGGTCCTCATGCCAAGATCGGTGCTGATGTGCTGAGAAAATACAACGAAAACAAAGAGGTCGTCCACGCCGTCGCCGCACACCACGGCGAAGTGGAACCCGAAAGTCTCTACGATATCCTTATCAGTGCCTGCGATACCTTGAGCGCTTCCCGTCCCGGAGCCCGCTGTGAGACCACTGAGCTCTATCTCAAGTGTCTGGAACAGCTTGAAAGCATTGCCAATGACTTCAACGGCGTTGAGTCCTGTTTTGCTCTTCAGGCGGGCAGGGAGATCCGTGTGGTGGTCGTCCCCGAAAAGATCGGCGAAGGCGAAGCTCAGATGATGGCACGGGAAATCAGCGAACGCATCGAGAAAGAGATGACCTATCCCGGTCAGATCAAGGTGACGGTGATCCGCGAGACCCGTTCTGTGGAATACGCAAAGTAACTGAGCTGAGTTGAGAAATGAATGCTGCCTTTTCCTGCCGGGCACGCCTTGAAGTTGACCGTGCCGCCATCAGATCAAATGTGCGTGCCCTGCAGAGCATGTCTCAGGGTTGCGACGTTCTGGGGGTAGTCAAAGCCAATGCCTACGGACTTGGTACTGATATCGTGGTCCCGGCACTCCTTGAAGAAGGGGTGAAGATACTGGGTGTTGCCACACTTGCCGAAGCTGCGGAGCTTTTGAAATACGGCGTGGAACTGCGTATGCTCAGCGGTGTCATGCCCGAAGAGATCGCTCCTGCCATTGAAATGGGGGTGACGCTCCCTGTCATTGACTTTGAAACCGCCGTTGCCATTGACGCTGAAGCCGCACGGCAGAAGCGCAAAGCAACGGTCCAGCTTGCCATAGACTCCGGCATGGGGCGGGTGGGGATCCGCCTTGCCGAAGCCGGAGAAACAGCCCGCAAAATCCTGGCTCTTGAAAATCTCAATGTCACAGGTCTTTACTCCCATTTCCCCAAAGCGGAGCCGGGAGACAAAGGTTCTGAAGAGCAGATCGCCGGCATGAGCACACTTGCGCAAACTCTTCAGCTGCCCCAGTGCCATCTGGCGGCAAGCGAAGGAACTCTTTTCATGCCCGGCGCCAGTTGCCCCCCCTTCAATCTGATCCGTCTCGGCATTGCCATGTACGGCGTTCTGCCCAACAGCGGCATGGCGGGAGCAGTGAAATTCAAAAGCCGTCTGGCGGCGGTGCGCCGCTGCCCCGCAGGGGGAACGGTCAGCTATGGAAGACTCCACAAACTGAGTTCCGAAACTCTGGTGGGAACGGTGGCTGCCGGATACGCCGACGGCGTGCCCCTTGCGTTGACCAACAAAGGATTTTTCCGGGTCAACGGCAAGCTATGCCCCATTCTGGGAAGAGTCACCATGGATTACACCATGATCTGCCTTGACGCTGTTCCTGAAGCCAAAGTGGGGGACGAAGTGGAGCTTTTCACCTCCACACCCGGAGACTCCATCGACATCGCCAACTGGTGCACTTACAAGCGCACCCATTCATGGGATATCCTCTGCGCCATCTCGCCCCGGGTGGTACGGCAAGGGGTCAACTGACAAAAAGTTTCCATTAAAAGGTGCTGTTGCAAAACCTTAGCGGGTAGTTTAACTTATGGAAAGTTGCCGATAATGTTTGGTCCACAGACTGAAATTACCTTAGCCGTGAATTCTACGCCGTAGAGGCTTATTATCCCCTCTGGCCGGTTGGCAGTCTGCGGGCGT
>JAFTIE010000044.1 GCA_017457065.1 Lentisphaeria bacterium | reverse complement strand
TCAATCAGCGTGAACGCTGATTGAGTGAAGATGTGAAGGTGTGAAGAGTTTGCCTGCGGCAAACGTGAAGTGCGCCCTGACGGGCGTAAGGATGTGCAGTTTTTATAAATTTTTTTGAGGCAATACAACGGTAAAACACCTGTTTGACAAGTAACACTCACCAGAAGTTCAATCAGCGTAAAGCCCGCGGGCTTTACGCCGGATGACTCAGCGGTCCCCTGAGGACCTGTAGATTTCAGAAGGCGGTGCAGAAAAAATCTCATGGCATTTTCCCTTTTTTTTGTGTGCGAGGCAACTGCATTCAAACAATCATGATCTGCAAGCTTGTTAAACGACGGTTGTATTATACGCTCCTTGTTATTTAGTACTGTTTTGAGTAAAAAATTTACTGTTCTTCTCTAATATAAACACACAAATCAACAGATTCAAGGGTGTTTGTTGAAAAAAATAAAGAAAACTTGACTCATACACTTTTTTAAGAGAAGAGCTCAACCTTGGCAACAGCGAGGTTTGATACGCCTTGGAGATCGGAAAGATCACGCTTTATCGGCATTGGTATTTACTGTATCAAATACCGCTTTGGCTCCGACAGCTTCGACTAATTCCGGAATATCCGTAAATTTCAACACGCCCCAGGGCATGACGGATTGAGGAATGTATGAGACTCGGGTCCGGAGCATGGAATCAAAGGACTCCGGCACCTGCAACAAAGTGATATCGCCGATGTCGTCGGAAAGCAGCGCTGCAAAAAGCGCCGGGATGGTCCCCTGTCCTCTGGCGACCAAGTCGATCTTACCGTGACCGTTGTGCTTCATCAGTTTGACGGCACTGAGAATATCACGGACCCTGCCGCCCAGATAGGGCTCATTCAGCATCAATCCGTAGGCGGCGTAGGTGTAATCGCAACAGTAGGAACTGAAGAACTCCCGGTTGAGCATGTCAAAACGGCTGTACAAAGACTCCTTGCGGAAAGGATTGAGCCAATAATGCTGGGCGTGTGTATGGGTGTAATTGCAGCCCAAAGGCATGGTTTCACCGACACCGCGGACATCGATCCCAAAGACCTCTCCGCAGTTGTTGAAATCGTATTCGCACATTTCGTCTTCTGAATCCACATGGGGCACATAAAGGGTGGTGTGTGCGATTTCACGGGGAAAATGAAGCAGATTTTTCCACTCTCCGAGACGGGACATGTTGTGAAGGATCGCTAACATATCCTCCTCCGTTTCCAGTGCAAAACGGGAGAACATCCGATCTCCCTGCTGCCGGTATTTCAGATTTCGGTGGAAGGGAATTGGAATTTCTCTTTCATCCAGACGGAGCATTTCACGCACCTTTTGCCGGAGTTCCTCTTTATTCAGTTTGGGGCGGGTCACTTTGAATTCATCTGCCATTTTTCTTGCAAAGTCAATGGTCATCAACTCATTTTCCAGATACTCCGTCTGCCCCGCAGGAGTGACATAAAGTTCTTCATCAGTGAAATAGGGGATATCTTCCTTTTCCGGGATATACTCCAAATTGAGCTGAGCTGTGAAAAATCGGTACATCGCCTCCCGGCTGTCGGGCTGGAATCCGTGCTCTGTTGCACCGATGGAAAGCTGCACTTTATCCCCTTCGCCCAGAAGTTCGTAGCAACGCTTCACATCTTCGTATGTTTCAATGGTGCCCCGGGCATCAAAAAAGTCGTTTTTCTGCCCCATTATCAGAAGCCTGCGGGGAGCGTTGGCAAGAAGCAAGTCTGCCATTTCGCAGCCGCTCCCGAGAAAGAACTGCAGTTCCTGTTCGGCACATGCCGGCTCCTCATTTTCCAGATTGTGGAGCCAGGTGGTGATGTAACTGCTGGGGGCAACGGCAAAAGCCCGGTCATCGACTGCTGCCATGAAACTTGTCATGTTGCCGCCGCCGGAGGTGCCGGTGACACAAATGCGGGAGATATCCACCTCTGGACGGCTCTCAAGATAATCATAGCTGCGAACCGCATCCCAGAGAGACCAGGAGGAGTAGAACTCACCTACCAGCAGCATTTGTTTGCCGATCATATTGTGCTCAAACATGGAAACATGAGCAAACTCTTCGGAATTGGGGACATCTGTCAACTGTTCCCGTTCCCCCTGTCCGGAGGGATCCGGAACGAGCACAACAAATCCGTTTGCAGTCAGAGTTCTGGCTATAAGCTGATGCTTCTGGCTTGACTTTGCACTGCGGGAGTGTCCGCAAAGAAGAAGAACAGCAGGCGCATTCTGCACACCTTCAGGAATATACAAATTGGCAGTAACAGGCATCTGGGGACGGCTGTGGTAGAGCACTTTTTCAATTGTAAATCCATCACCTTTCACCACGCCTGTGACCTGAGGCTCAAGAGGCGTTTTTTCCGTGGGAAGCTGGAAATAATCACAGATCTTCGCTTTCAACTCCTGCTGATAGGCTTTGAATTCTTCAGGAGTCGTTATCTTGTCAAGCCGTGCTTTGCGCTGTGCTGTAAGACGGCGGAGTTTCCGGATATAATACTCTTGAACGGTACTGCCAAAAAGCTGCAACATGTTTTATTCCCTTTTGTTATCTCATCAAAGCAACTCTTCTTCCTTGACGACCCGGGGGGCCTCAGCGTCAGCGTCTTCAAAGGCGACTTTGCCCTTTTCAATGACCCAGCGGACCAGTGTGGGAATAGGCAGTGTCGTTACAACTGCAAGAATGATGATGGTGTTGAAAAATTGTGTATCAAGGATCCCCAGATCCTTACCAATGGCAGCGGCTGCCAGAGTCGCTGACAACTGAGGGACGGTCATAAGTCCCGCACTGAGAGAGGCGGGGGTGTTGAATCCTGAGGCCTTCATGGCAATGAATCCGGAAAGCACCTTGCTCAGGATCAAACCGAACACCGTAAAGAGGATAATGGGAAGATTTCCGCTCTGTGAAAAGGCGGAAAAGTCTGTCTTCATGCCGATGGAAACGAAGAGGAAGGGGATCAGAAAACCGTAACCGATACTTTCAAAACGGCGGAATACCACCATATCTTTGTCCTGCACCACCTTTGAAAGTCCCAATCCGGCGATGAAAGCTCCCACAACAAGATTGATACCCAGCAATTCGCCCACCAGAACTGTTCCCAATATCACCAGAAGAAGAATGGTGATCAGCATATCTTCCCCGGGATTGAAAACTTTACGCAGCCATTTGCCGATGAAGTTCAGCACAAAGATGGAAACAACCAGATAAATCAATACAATGGCAAGGAAAACGGGGGTGAAACTGTTGCCGAGAAGGGCGGTGTCCATCCGGTCAAAGATGGAAAGAGTTCCTTTGACAACCATGTGCACCTGAGAATTCCATTGACGGTGAAGCTGCACACTGACTGCAAGAAGAATGATACTTGCAATGTCGGTGATCACCGTTGAAATAAGGACCGCCGCTCCGAAACGGGTCTTGGAAAGTTTCAGTTCACGGATCACCGGGAAAACGATACCTACAGAGTGTGAGGCAAAAAGAGAGGCGAAAAGCAGTTTGCCGGGGAGATCGTCCGGTTTGAAATACCAATATACCCAGTAACCTGTGACGGCAGGGATCAGAAAGGTCAGGATACTCAGAAGGATCACCGGCTTTTTTGCGGAATTTATCAGTTTGAAGTCAGCCTCCATACCCGCCAATGCCATGAGAAACATCAAGCCTAAAGCCCCCAGAGAGTTGACAAGGCTGTTGAAATGACTGACCGTTTCTGCAGGGGGTGTGCCTAAAAAAGCCAAAGGTTCAGACAATGTGCTTACCAGATTCAATCCGGTGGGACCGATGATCATACCTGCCACCAGGAGAGATATTACCATAGGGATCTTCAGCTGACGGAGTAAAAAGGGGATCACGCTCATCATTGCTGTGAAGGCAATGAACAGAATCAGAAAGGCACTGTCATTCATTTCTTCTCATTTTTCCTGCTTGCCATACCGGTGATTTCTGAACAAAACCTGCCCGGTACGCCAGTGTTTTGTACGGTTCCCCGGTCGTTACCGGGATTTTTAACCTTATTGAGGCAATTTCAAAACTCCTCAAAATTGTCAAAGCGCCCTCGCTTCGATCTGTTAAAGGGAGCGTTTTCGGCTGTTACCTTACAGGTAGCAACCTCAAACTACCCTTTACAGCTCTTTGCGAATGGCATCTTTGCCATT
>JAFTIE010000043.1 GCA_017457065.1 Lentisphaeria bacterium | reverse complement strand
CACCGGAATTGACATCATAGAAGCGCAAGAGCAGATTGCTCAAGGTGGATTTTCCTGAACCGCTGGGGCCTACCAGGGCAACTTTCTGCCCCGGCGTGACAGTCAATGAGAAGTCGTTGATCACAGGAGGCTTTTCTTTGGTGTAGTAGAAGGAAACATGTTTGAACTCGATGTGCCCTGTGAGATTGGAAGGATGAAGGGGATTTTCGCACTCCTTGATCTCAGGAATGGTGTTCAGCAATTTTACGATGCGGCTGGCTCCGACCATGCCCTGCGCAAAGGTGACAGACATGCCTGAAAGGGTACTGATGGGACCAAGCATCATGCCGACGTAACTGTAGAAAGCCACAAATTCACCGATGGTCACAGATCCGGTCTGAACGAACATGATCCCGGAACCGATGGTGGCAAGGTAGGTAAAAAGTGAAAGCATATCGCAGATGGTCCACAGTCCCACGTTGTCAACAGTGACACGCATCTGCATGTCAACGATGGGGCGCATATTCTGGAAGAAGCTCAGACATTCCGCATGTTCGCGGGCAAATGATTTCACCACTTTGACACCGGTCAGTGTTTCTGACAAATTGGCGGAAATTTCCGACAACTTTTCCTGGATCACCATGGAGTCTTTGCGGATGACCTTTCTGAAATAATGGAAGTTCAAATAGTGGATGGGCAGTGAAATCAGTACGATCAAAGCCATTTTCCAGTTGATGAACATCAAAAGCATGATGATGAGGAAAAGCTGGAAAAGCTGTTCTCCGAACTGGGTCATGACATGCATCAGCATGTTGAGCAGTGCCACATCTGAAATAACATTGGAAATCAGCTTACCTGTCCGGTACTCCTCGTAGAACCGTAGTGAAAGACTTTGCAGATGGCGGAACACCTTCTGCCGCAGATCCACGATGAGACGGATCCCCGTATAAGCAACCAGATAGCTTGAAATATACCTGAGCAGACAGCGCACCAGATAGATTATGATCATGGAACCGCACAGCACCCAGAAGAGGATATAGTCTGCATTGGGAAGAACCCGGTCGATAGCGATCTTCAGCATCCAGGGGAGCGTCAGACCGATCATATTGAAAAGGATCAATGCGACCACAGCCGATACAAAAAGCCATTTATAGGGGCGCACCAACGGAAAGATCTTGCTCAAAGGCTGTTTTTCATAATTCTTCGCCAGAGCTTCCTTGTCTATGTCAACCTGTTTTCTCATAGTTATTCTCTCCGCTCTTTTTAAAATTTGCTCCATTCCGGCTTTTGTGAGAATATGCTTTGCAGCTCTTCATTTGAAAACTTTGAGGTGCGGTCATAATTGTAAACGCCGTTTTGTTCCTGTTCGATGTCTGTCAGCTGAGTATAACAGAAACCGGCTGCCCCGGAGTTTACAGTCACAGCAGTCAATTCACGCATACGTTTGATCGTTTCCTCTCTGGAAACAGGGGCTGTTCCGTACCCCCAGGAGCCGCCCGCCCATGGCGCTCTCCCTTCCGGGATGTATTTAACACCGCCGTACTCACCCACAAAAAGGGGCTGTTCGTTGTAGGCGGGGAGTTCCACTTCAGGGGCAAACGCATATACAGGTTCCGTTGCCAGGTCTTCTTTCAAGTTTTCGGGAACCTGCTTGTAATTATGGACGCTCCATATATCTGTTTCAGAGTGGACATATCCGCTGCTGTCGCACACTGGACGTGTGGGGTCAAGTTCTTTGGTCAGGCGGTAGACGTCAGAAAGGATCCTCCGGTGTTCCTCCAGATCCCTGTAGTTCCGTGTTTCATTAAAGGGAGTCCAGCCGATGATGGAGGGATGGTTCATATCCCGTTCCAGCACCTCCCGCCATTGTGCGAAGTAGTCCCGGAAAGAACGGTACACATCGCATGGATCTGTTGTAAAGTGCATCCAGAATCCCATTCCCCAGTCAGGAAACTCCCCGAAAGTGAGAAATCCCAGACGGTCAGCGTGGTAGTGATAACGGGGATCAAAAACCTTCTGGTGGAGACGTGCGCCATTGAAACCGGCATCTATGGCAAGGCGGATATCATGTTCCAGGGCTTCATCATTTGGAGCGGTCCAGAGTCCATCTTCATAAAACCCCTGATCCAGCACCATACGGAGAAAGATCGGTTCATTATTCAAATAGAATCTTTTCCCTTCGATGTGGAATTTCCGCAGCCCCGCATAAGAAAAAACTTCATCTGTCTTTTTCCCTTTACTGTCAAAGAGTTCATATTTGACCTTGTAAAGGTAAGGATCTGCGGGAGACCATGAACGGGGATTTTCCAAAGGCACTGTCACGGACATGCCGGGAACGATGGATCTTTCTTCTGTGTTGACGGTTCTGTCGCCTTCGTAAAGAGTCACCTTGAATTTACTGCGTTGAGGGACTTGACGGAATTCCGGAAAAAAGTGAAACGCCCTGTTGTCAAGGTCAGGCACGATCCGGCAGCGGGTCAGACTCAACTTGTCACAGGCCTCCAAATAAACCGTGCTCCAGATGCCGGTGGTTCGGGTATAGGAACACTGTTTTGAGCCGTACCAGGGAGCCTGTTTTCCAAAGGCTTGGTTGTGACTGCGCAATTCGTCATACACTTCCACAACAAGATCATGCTCTCTGCCGGGGCGGACAAATTTGCTGATGTCGGCGGTAAAAGGAGCCGCTCCCCCTGTATGGGAAGAGGCTTTTTGACCGTCTATATAGATGTTGCACCGGTAATCAACACCTCCGAAGTGGAGAAGTACGACCTTCTCCTCCCATTCCTGCGGGATGGCAATGGTACGATGGTACCACATACATTCGATAAAGTCTGTGTCGCCGATGCCGGAGAGCTTGCTTTCCGGACAAAAAGGCACATTGATTGCGGTTTCAAAACCGCGGGATTTTTCCCATTGACGCTGTGCGCCGCTTTTGCCATGATCAAAGCGGCAGCTCCAAACTCCATTGAGCAAAAGGAATCCGGGGCGGGCAAACTGCGGATTGGGGTGATTACGGTTCATTTTTTTGTTTTTCCTGTGTTTTTTGAGGATTCATGACCACTTCACGGTCACTTGACTTACTATAGCTCCAATGAGGAGCAAAGTAAAGTTCAAAATTGAGTTTTTTACGCTTTTTTTTCAAAAACGCTTCTGCCGGGGAATCACCTGGCAAAATGATCCGGTTTGAAAAAATTATCTTTGCGTGCTATATTATAACTATTAAAAATTTCTTTGAATGGTTGACAGCAGATGAAAAGTTTCCTGAAAGCTCCTGATATGGCAGCAGTCGGGGTGATGAATTTCACCAGCACATTGATAACGACCTGTTTTTGTGCATATGTGGCGTTGGTCGGACACCGTGAAGCACCGGTTTTCAGCAGACAGGCGCTGGACATGCTTTTTGCCGGAGGGCTTTTTCTGCTGCCCTATCTTTTCATGCCCCTTCTGATCCGTTATTTCACGACCCGTTTTTCCAGCCGCAACACCATCACCTTTTCCCTGCTGGCTGATTTTCTGCTCATGGCGGCGGGAAGTGTGATCCTGGCATTGGTCACGGGGGGAAAGATCGCACTTTCCGGAGTCATTCTGCTGCTGATGATGGTGCTCCTTTCGGGTATGATCTACGCAACCTACCGGGCGGCACTGCGGATCTATGTCGCAGAAACAGTGGAAAAGGCAGCACTTCCCCGTGCCGGAGCAGTAACAGAAACGACGACCTTTGCCGGTATAATTGCCGGAGCCATCGGTGCTGCCATTGCCGCTGAACTTGATTTTTCAAGAGGCGGCGCCGGTATCTGGCTGACCGGCATCGCCTTTATCTCTCTTTCCGTGGCGACACGTCTGCGTCCGACACTGGCTCCGTTGCCGAAACTGCGTTTTTCCGGACTGCCCCGGACCTGGCTGGCTGTGATCCGCCGTGAAGAGCGGGGCAGAGAATTGCTTCTGACGGGTATAGGTGAAAGTTACGTTTTCGGAGCCATCATTTTCGCCGCATCTCTTGCCATCCAATATCTTTCTCAGACATTCGGTATACACATTGGTGACATCACCCGTGAATTTGCCGTTATCGCCGCTCCTCTGGCGGGGGCATGCGGCGGCATTATTATCGGTGCCGGACTTTGCCGCAGCAATGCGGAAATCGGCCTTGTACCTCCGGCTTCCCTGATGATGACCATTTCAACTTTTTGTATCGGATTACTGCCGTTGTGCAAGGACGACATTATTGAAACCTGGCTTCTCGGGGTTTTGCTTTTGATTTTCGGCTTCTTTGCGGGTATCGTCCTTGTGCCCCTGCAAAGCTATCAGAAGTACTTTGTCCGGCGCGAACTGCGGAGCGCTTTCTTTTCCTGGTTTTATCTGCCATTCGGGATCATACTGCTTACTGCAGTCGTGCTGAGTTTTCTCATGTATGAGTTCCGGATACCCGTTTTTTACACAGCAATGGGATTTTCTGCATTGACCTTTGTGATCGGCGTTATCAGCTTTCTGCTCATGCCCCAATTCCTGCTGCGGATGTGTACAAAGCTGCTGATGCTGAGTTTTTACCAGCTCAAGATCTGGAACAGAGAGCGGATACCGGAAGAAGGTCCGGCTCTGCTTATTGCCAATCGTGCCTCTTTTATGGATATGCTTTTCGTTACGGCATGTACTTCACGCCCCGTCCGTTTTATGATGGATGAAGATTATTATAATGCCATACCGCTGATCCGCCCCTTGCTCAAAGCTGTGGGGTTGATCGAGGTTCCAAGCGGCCCCAAAAAGCTGAAAAGTTTTTTTGAACGTTCACGGCAGCTCTTCCGCAACGGCGAACTGGTGTGTGTATTCCCGGAAGGAGATATTACACGGAACGGTACCATGTCCGGATTCAAAGACGGCATGTCCATCCTTTTGCCCAAAGAGATCGATGTCCCGGTCATCCCCCTTCATATCGGTATGACTTGGGGAAGTATCTTTTCCTGTTACCGGGGCAAATTCAAATTCCGGCGTTTCAGTTGTTCGCCCCATCCTGCCTCTGTGACGGTGGGCAATCCAATTCCCCGGAAAAGCAACGCCTACGAGATCCGTATCGCCATGTCAGAGCTGGCGGCAGAAACAGAACTTGCCCCGCAGCCGGAGGAAAAGCCTTTTCACTCTCAGGCTTTGTTTTTGGGACGGCGTTTTTCCCAAAGGTGCGTGGTGGGCGAATATGACGGAAAGGAGTTTTATCTTCCCGGAGCCGCCGAAGTGGCGGTCGAAGGGATCATGATCAGCCGTTATCTGCGCCGGATATGCCATACCGACGAAGAATACATGGGTGTAATGCTCCCAAACAGTGTAGGGGCTGTTACTTCCATAATAGGGGTGCAGCTGACTGACAGAACACCTGCCATGCTCAATTATACCGCTTCACGGGAGTCGATCCGCAGTGCAGTCAAAACGGCGAAGATCCGGCACATCATCACCTCAAAATCATTTATCGAAAAACTGAAAATGGACCCCATGCCTGAAATGATTTTTGTGGAAGATATCAAAAAACGTTACGGCGGCAAAGGACGGAAATTATTCTGGCACACAGTGCTGCGTATTCTTTCCAGCCGGGAACTCATGCGGCTTCTGGCGCCGGCAAGCTGGGATGATGTAAATAAAGTAGCTGTTCTGATTTTTTCCAGCGGTTCCACCGGCGATCCCAAAGGGATCATGCTGACCCACCATAACATCAACGGAGATGTGGCGGCAGTGATCAAGACCACCGACTGGCACCGGAATGACCGTATTCTGGGGAATCTTCCTTTGTTCCACTCTTTCGGAATGAACACCTGTCTCTGGCTCCCCATGCTGACAGGTGCCCGGGTGGTCATGATCCCCAACGCTCTGGATGCAAAACTTGCGGCAACTGTCCTCAGGGAGCAGAAGATCACCGTTTTGATGACCACGCCGGGCTTTCTGCAGATCTATATGCGAGGGGCGAAGCCGGAGGATTTCAAAACCATCCGCCTGACGGTGGCTGGGGCGGAAAAACTGCGCTCTGACATCGTTGACAAATATTATGAGATGACGGGACTTGCTATTTCTGAAGGATTTGGAAGTACTGAGCTTTCACCTATCGTTGCCATCAATATTGCTTCTTCCGTATCTGATTTGGGGACCAAAGTCGCCAAAAAAGGAAGCATAGGTCCTGCTTTGACCGGCGTCTGTGTCAAGATCGTTGACCCTGAAACATTTGAACTCCGGGGCGAGAACTGTGACGGTCTGCTTATTGTCAAAGGGGCGATCGTTATGAAAGGTTATCTCAATAATCCGGAAAAAACGGCAGAGGTGATCCGGGACGGGTGGTATATCACAGGCGACATCGGACACATGGACCGCAAGGGATTTATCACCATCACCGGACGCTTTTCCCGTTTCAGCAAGATCGCAGGCGAAATGGTCCCCCATGAACTTGTGGAAAGAGAGATCAATAACATCCTCCTTCCCGACAGGCGTGTCATTGCTGTAGGCGGCGCAAGTGACGCCCGCCGCGGAGAAAAACTGCTGGTCTTTTACTGCGATGAAACATTGGTGAAGCCCGGGGAATTGGTCAAACAACTCAGGGAAAAGAAGATCCCGAACCTGTGGATCCCCCATGCCGACAATTTTATTAAAGTGGATGATCTGCCCATGCTGGGCAGTGGAAAACTGGATCTTCACCGTTTGTCTGCATTGAGCAGTCAATATGATGATCCGGCTTGTTAAGTCAATATATTGAGGAATAAAATGATGAAAAAAGTGATGTTGCTGCTGACGGCAGCTGCGGCTTTTACTTTGAGCGCAGCTGTAAAACTGCCCATGATTTTTTCTGACCATGGAGTCCTTGCCCGGCGTGCCAAAGTGCCCGTTTTCGGCAAAGCCGATCCCGGTGAGAAGGTGACGGTGGAGTTCAACGGACAAAAGCGTACAACGGCGGCAGCCAAAGACGGCTCCTGGAAAGTCTATCTTGATTTGGCAAACTCCCCGGAAGGTCCCTTTGAACTCAAGATCAACAATATCGTTATCAAAGATGTGCTTGTCGGTGAAGTCTGGCTCTGTTCAGGACAATCCAATATGGCTTTCAAACTTTCCAACTGCGAAGGCTTTGCCGCAGCCAAAGCCAGACCGGCAGGGAACCGTCTGAGAAGTTTCAATGTTTCTGTGAGAAGTACAGACAAGCCCAATGAACAGATCTACGGACGCTGGGTCTATGCTGATTCCGCCAATGTGGGGAATTTTTCCGGTGTCGCCTACTTTTTCGGACGCAAGCTCCTTAAAGAACTCAACACCCCTGTGGGATTGATCAACAGCTCCTGGGGCGGATCCCCCATTGAAACCTGGATACGCCTGGGGGCGCTGAAAAACGCGGTGCCGGAAACTCTTAAACGGGATGCTGAAGTTTCAAGACTTACGAAACTTTATCCTGCATCTGTTAAAAAATATGTTGCTGAACTTGAAAAATGGCTCAAAGCCAACAACCGGCAGGATATTGCCCACAAAGTTCCCCCCGCCGGAACTCTCTGGGGAAAATGCAACGGGGGAGCGATCCCGGGGGGCGTGGTCTGGGTACGCCGCACTTTCAATGTGGTTTCTGCTGCGGAAGGTAAGAAATTCCGCATCGGCATGAGACGCCACAGAGTCCCCTTCACCCTCTGGTGCGACGGAAAAAAAGTGGCTGATTGGTCCTGGGAAAAGGCGGTTTATTTCCGTTACCCCAATTTTACACTTTCTGATCTTGCTCCGGGGAAGCATGAGCTGATGATCCGTTTTTACAATCCCCTCAGCAACAGGACTGTCTTTGTTCAGCCCATTGATCTTGGCAAAGAAAAGCTGGACGGCGCTCAATGGGAGATCTTTCAGGAAAAGAAATATGTGGGCAAAGCATTGAATGCTCCCAAAAATCCGGGTAAACCGCCCCGGGATTTCTTCAACGGTCAGCGTGTTTTCAACGGCAGTATTGCGCCGATGCTCCCTTATGGTCTCAACGGAGTCATCTGGTATCAGGGAGAGACCAACGCTTCCCGTTACAACGAGTACGCCGCTTTGCAGCGTGCCCTTGTCAAAGATTGGCGTGAAGCCTTTGAAATTGCGGATCTGCCCTTCTACTGGTGCAATCTGCCTAATTTGTTCAGAAAGTCAAATAACCCTGCCGACGAAGGCAGTTGGGTACACTTCCGGGCGGCGCAGACAGCGGCGTTGGATGTTCCCCGCACCGGAGAAGCCATTTTGATCGATGTGGGCGAAGCAAGCGACATCCACCCCATCAACAAAAAGGTCCCCGGAGAAAGACTTGCAGCCATTGCCCTTGCCAAAGTTTACGGCAAAAAGGTCCCCTTTGAAGGTCCTGCTGTAACTAAAGTGACCTGTGAAGGAAAGAGTTTGCGTATCCACTTCAAAAATCTCCACGGGGGACTTGTTGCCGCCCCGGTGCCTGAATTTTACGACACTGTCAAACGTCAGGGAAAAAAGCTGAAACTTGAACGTAACTCCCCCGGAACTCAGCTTGAAGGCTTTGCTCTCTGCGGTAAAGACGGCAAATGGTTCTGGGCAGAGAAAGCCGTCATTGATAAAGGGACAGTTGTGGTATCTTCAAGCAAGGTACCACAACCTGTCAAAGTCCGTTACGCCTGGCAGAATAATCCCACTTGCAACCTTTACAACAAAGCGGGATTCCCTGCGGCTCCTTTTTCAAGATAATGTGAGGTATACTTATGGATTTGAAAATCTTCTGTTCCCGTATGGAACTCGGTGAAGACGCTCAGGTGCTTTTGAAACCCCACTGGGAAAAAATCGTGGAAAACTGGGAAGGGAAAATACCGGAGTTCGTTTCTCTTGAGTATGTAAAAAAATATCTTCCTTTGCTCCGGATCCCTGATGAAGAGGAAGGGATCCTCACCCGTGCCGGAAAAGTCATAGAGCAGTGCCAAAACAATGAGGTGTACAGCCTCTATATGTTCACTCTTTATTATGGTGCTTTTGTGTTGAAGCTGCAGCTGAATCCTGCTCTTGGTTCTAAGGTATGGGGCGAAGATGAAGGTATCGTTTACCTGATCGCCTCTTTGAGCAGTGCGCCGCTGATTGCGGAAAATTGTAAAAAGCATGGGATCCCGGAACGCTATGCTGCCGATGCACTTCAGTGGATCGGGGGGACAGTTATGATCTATAAACTGTCACATAACAATGTTCCCGGACATACTCTTTCCCAGCTCTACTGGCTCCACCACCATATTGACGGGGAACTTTACCGTATCGGGCGTTTTGAATATCTCATCCACCCTCTGCCGGAGTGGGCGCCTCTGATATTCCGCAACGACGAGGGAGTGCTGGCTGTGCTGGCGGCTCCGGGGATGAAATTTGATGCCGGAGGGCTTGTCACTTTGAAAGACGAAGTTGTGGAGTCCACCATCGAAGAGGATGGGGATTTCATTACAGGTATCCCCTGTTCTCCTGACGGTTTTGCCCGGATCAACGAAACACTGACCATCGACCGCCGTGAGTTCAAACCTGTTTGTGCGCCCTGGGATATTGTGCCGAGCATACACATTCCCGGCGGTCAGCGTATGGGGTGGGAAGAAGCCTTGAACTCCATGAAAGAGGCTAAAGATTTCTTCAAGCGCTATTTGAAGCGTGAGATCCCCATGATCGTCTGCGGTTCCTGGATCCTGAATCCTGCGCTGGAAAAGTTTGCTCCCAACGGCAACATGGCAAAGTTCAGAAAAGAGCTTTTTTGTGTTCCCATGATCCGCTGGGGTACTGAGGGCAGGGACGGTATGTTTTTCGCTTTCGGCAGAGGGGATGTTGACCCCACTGAGTTACCTGCTGCCAATTCCATTCAAAAGCTTTTGCAGGAGATTTTCAAGGCCGAGGGCACATTGCGTACCGGCGCCATGTTTGTCTTGACTGAAGATTTGGACAAACTTGG
This sequence comes from Lentisphaeria bacterium, assembly GCA_017457065.1. GTDB lineage: Bacteria > Verrucomicrobiota > Lentisphaeria > Victivallales > Victivallaceae > UBA1784. The sequence goes on along the minus strand of JAFTIE010000043.1, from coordinate 3,909 downwards.
GAACATGTACTACAGGACCCAACAGAAATTCCTTTGAAAACTTTTCAAGTAAAAAGGGCAGTTCCGTTCGTGAACTGCCCTTTGCTTTTTCAATGGATCTACTTGATTTCCTCAAGAGAGATGTTATCGACCCATGCCGTGCCGCTGCAGAGCAGCAGCCAGGTGCGCAAGGTGATTTTTTCAGCCTTTTCCACCTGCAGTGAGGTGACAAATTCAAAACTTACCCCCTGCCAGTCGCAGCTGCCGGTCAGCATGTTGCGCTGAGGGTAGAAGTGGTTGCCGTCATCAGCAAGCTGGAATCCGAATCCGCCTTTTTTAGACAAAGCTGTGACATTTTCCAATTTGACCATGGCTGAAAGACGGTAACGGGTGGCAGGCTTCAATTTGGGCAGTGTCATGTTGATAAAGTTGCCACTCTTATTGCCGGAAACGATCTTTATAGCCCGGGGAGCGCTGTAAAAGACCTTGTCATCAAGGGCAACCCAGCTTGTTCCCGGCGTGTTGTATCTTGCCCAGAGGGTGTGTTTTTTGTATTTCCATACAATTTTTTTACCGCTTTTTACCTCTTTGACAGAAGTAAAATTGCCGTCGGGGACAAGTTCCTTTTTGGGGGAAATCATTCTGCCGTAATTTTCAAGATCGTGAAAACCTTTACCGTAGGGACTCCAAACATAACCGTTGTGCGTATTGGGAACATCTTTCAGTACCCGGCTCCGGGTGAAGTTGACCGGGACCCCGGCAGGATTGAGGCAGGGAGAGTTTTCAAAGGTATACGCAACTCTATGCGGAACCCTTTTGCTGTTTTGGTACTCTTTGCAGCAGCTCCGGAGTTCCACTTGTAATCGCTCAGAGGCTTGGAACCTCCCAGACGTTTCCATTTGATGTCGGTGAAAGAGCCTTTTGAATTGATGATCCACTGATAATAGTTTTTACCGTCGGCAGTTGGATTGATAAAAAATTCAACCTCATTTTCCTGCCAGATCCTTCTGTAATCGTGGGGGCGGTCAAAGGCGATCACCTTTTCCATAAAGGGCTCTTCGCAATCAAAGGTCACTTCAAGAAAACCTTTGTTCTGCCTGGCTGTGACGATGGTTGCAACCTTTTGGCTTTTGGGCTCGACTTTGCCGTAGGGACGCAGATAAACAGGTGTGCCTTCAGCAAATTTCAGCAGATTGACCGCTTTGTTCCGTGAAAGATAACGCTTGGATTCAGCTTCCATGGGACCCATGAATTCCCTGCGGAAAAGTTCAATGCGTTTGGCTTCAAGAGAGTTTTTCCCGACTTTGCTGCGGGCACGGTCAAAGGCTTTGTGGAAGGCTTTCTGTCTGGCAGGAGAAAAGAGTACATTCCAGAGTTCGTTTTCCCCCGGTATGGAGTTCACAGATCCTACCGGTGTATCGACCACTCTGCCGATGACCTTTCTGATCCAGAGGTATTCAAACTCTTCCAGAAGTTTTTTCATCTCAGGAGCAGCAGCACCGAACATCAGCTGATAGAACTCCTCCATGATCTTTTTGTAATCCACAGAGTTGTCCCAGGCGATGCGGCTGAATACATAGTAGTTGAGAGCATAGTAAAAGAATCTGTCGCAGTTGGAGGCAAGATAGGCTCCGAAAACGTCCGGGGCAATGGTCTTGTAATAACGCCCCACCGCCAGAGGGGAGGGCGCCGGGATCCCCGGCAGAGCATTGCCGTGAGTCTTGTAGGTATAGTTCCAGGTCCACACCTTTCTGCCGGTTTGCTTATGCCATGCCTTGATGCCGTAATGACGGTCTTTTGCGGTGCTTGCTCCCCGGGCAGAGGGCGTCCCCCCGTCGTTCCAGGGGCCGGTGTCCGCCACCATGACAATGATGTTGTCAGGGAAGGGCACTTTGGGAACGGCACGATAGGGGAAGTAAGCCATCATAGTGAGGAGACCTGAGATCTTCTCTTTTTTCAGACGGTTTGCCCAGTCGATGACCTGTTCCCAGACCACATCGTTGGCGTAGTCGGACATCTTGTAATTGAATCGCGCCTTGCATTTGGGGCAGCGGCAGCCGAAGAATCCGTCCTGGGGCATCACATCCACAAAGGGCTTGCGGAATGAAATAAAGTTCCAGGCAGGCTTATTCCTGAAATACATGCCCCGCTCCTGCGGGGGGCGTCCGGTAAGATAGGCTTTAATGTCCTGATAGATCACTTCAGTGACAGGACTGCTCCAGCAGATGTGTCCGGCAAACATGCCGGCTTTGGAAGTGCGTCTTGCGCCGGTGTCGGTCATGGCGAAATATTCAGGATTGCTCTTTGCAAAACGGTCAAGAAGGTTGAAGCGTGTCTGACCGTGGTTGCTGGGGAGATAAAAGGTTTCCATGCGCATGCGGTAGTAGTTCAACGTCTTCATGGGGTGGACTTTTTTATCTTTGTCTTTGCCTTCAAAGTAGGTTCCATCCCAGTACAAAGAATATTTTCTGTAGAGAAAATCCGGGCGTTCAAAGATGTTGCAGACAGGAACAACGAGGGCAGGTCGCTTGATGACAACAGTTCCCAGTTCTCCGGGGAAATAGAATCTCACCTTTGCGAAACGCTCCAGAAAATCGTATACGGCAAAAAGTGTGGCGCGTTCATAGTGCTGCGCCCAGACGCCCCCTGTAAGTGCCCGGACGGGATCGGTCTTTGCATCATCTCTGCCTGCGATGATGATATCCTTGCCGACTGTTTTGATGACGAATCCGTCACGGACCATTTTTTTGACATCAACGCCGTGTCTGGCGGCAAATGCAGTAGAACCCACATAGATATTGTGTCCTTTGCCGGGAACTGTTGCAACCGGGATCTTTGCGCCGAGGATCTGCGAAAGAAACTCCTGCAGCTGAGACGCCGCAAAACGGGTGACTTTAGAAGCCTTTGCATCAACAACGATGACCGTATTGCTCCCCGTCAGACGTGCTGCCTGCGTTCCGGCAGAGATCTTCACCTGCCGGGGCGGGCGTTTCACACCCGGCAGGGGCGGCAGGTTTCCTGCGGCAAGAAGGGCTGAAAAGCATAATGCCATGCAGATAAATATTTTTTTTGTCATGAGAACTCCTTTTATCGTGTGTAAAATGTTTTTTTATATCTGCTCACCATGTATCGATCCAATCTTTTCCGGAGGGATACCAGAAGGATTGATCCTGATCAACAGGGACTTTTCTGCGGTTGATGAAACTGACATTCCCCCCGAGATAGAGAACACTTGCCGTTTGTCCGGGATGGACAAAAGCTATCTTTTCAACTTTGTTGTAAGCGATTTGCGCTGTATTATAACTTTCTGTGATCGCCATGTGACGGGAAGGACTTTTGATGTGGTTCAACTTCAGTTTTCCAGCGTGTTTGTAGTTCATTCCGAGAAAATACACACTGCTTTCGTCACCGTCAAGTCCCAAGAGGGCTTTGTTGAGGGTCATGGCAGGACAGGCATATTTACAGATGTTATGATCTTTGTAGCCGGGGACGAATGGATAACGCCAGCCCCCCAGGACGCCGTTGCGGTCCAACCCCAAATAGGATGCCATGAACCCCAGCAACTGACCTGACCCCACATATCGGGGGCGGGTCCCCGCCCACCAACCGGTGCTTGTGTTTGCTCCGCCGCCGTTCCAGTAAGGCATGACAAAATCCTTGCTGTCGGCACAATATTGGTGATAAGCTTTGCTCATGTTGCTGAAATTATTGAGACATGCCGCCGATTTTCCCCGGTTGCGTGCCTGCTGTAAAGCGGGCAGAAGCATGGCGGCAAGTATAGCGATGATCGCAATAACAACCAATAGCTCGATCAGCGTGAACGCTGATCGAATGAAGCACGGCTCCGCCGTATGAAGCATTTTCCTGCGGAAAATATGAAGCGCCCCGTTGGGGCATGAAGCGCTTTCTTCGCAAGCATAATAAGGCATT
>JAFTIE010000042.1 GCA_017457065.1 Lentisphaeria bacterium | reverse complement strand
CCTTTGACACATGCGGCGACGTAGACCAGTCCCACGGGCTTTTCCGGCGTTCCGCCGTCGGGACCTGCGATACCGGTCGTCGCCACAGCGGCGTCGGCGCCCAGATGTTCTGCGGCGCCCTTTGCCATGGCGCAGGCACACTCCTGACTGACGGCACCGTGTTCCCGGAGCACCTCAGCAGGGACTCCCAGCATCTTTTCCTTGAGAGCGTTGGAGTAGGTGACAGCGCTGCCGGCAAAGACACTTGAAACGCCGCTGCGTTCAACGATGGAGTTGGCGATCATGCCTCCGGTGCAGGATTCGGCGGTAACGAGTGTCAAGCCCTTTTCCTGCAGAAGTCCGATGGTGCGGGTCACTGGATCAAGGATCCCGTCCGGCATGGCACTTGCGCCCATGAGATCGTGTGCGGTGCGATCGGCAAGGAGGAGTTTTTCATCATCATCTGAGGAAAGAAAGACCCGTGTCCCTGAAGCATCGGCACAGTAAGCGATCTCCACCCCCAGTGCGGTGATACTTTTTTCCAGAGTCTTTGCCACCATGGATTCCCCCACACCGGCGCAGAGGAATCCCACTGTTTTGAGCCGGTCGGGGACCAGTTCAAGGATGGCTGGAAGAATGGATTCAGCGATCATGGGTTCAAATTCGGAAGGGGGACCCGGCACCAGAAAGATATGGCGTGTGATCCCCGCATAGTCCGCTGTAATGTGTATCCCTGAAGCGGAACCTCTGGGGTTGTCGATGGCGACACCGTTGTCGGGGAGCATGGCTTGCTTGAACTGGGATTTTGGACAGGGAATGGAACGCCCCAGAGCTTTCCAGAAGTTTTCGATCTTCAAAGTCAGAGCGGGGTCCTGATGGAGTTCAAGACCGAAAAAGCGTGCCACGGTCTCAAGGGTGATATCATCTGAAGTCGGTCCGAGACCGCCTGAGACAAGGAGTATTTCAGAACTTTTCAAGGCGGCGCTCAAAGCTTCGGCGATCTCCTGTTTTCTGTCTCCGCAGGCGATCTCCTGATGGAGCGGTATCCCGGCGGCGGCAAGGGCGGAGCCGAAACAGCGCAGGTTTGTATTGACGGCACTTCCTTTGAGAAGCTCCGTCCCGGTGGAAATAAAGGCGATATTCATAATTCTCCGTTGGCGGGCAGATAGACCCTGTTTGATGGATTGTTGCGTAACTTGTCGTAATTGATCTTCAGCCCCAGCAGATTGGCGAGAGCTGTGTGCAGTTCGGGGAACTTGGCAGCCAGAGAGTACCCCACGGCATCACCCTGCCGGGAAATAAGGTTGGCGGCGGAAACGGAACTCTGGTCCCTGCCTCTGAAATCCGCTTTGAAGCCCCCTTTTGAAAATCCTCCTGTGCGTACCCATTCATAAGCGTAATCTTGTGTCCGGGAGTCAACATCGCTCCCCAGTCTGACTTCAGATTCGGTCATTTCACCGGCGGAGCCGTAGGCGGCACGGTCATTCAGAGTAAAGGGGATCCCGTTTTCGTAGTCCCAGCCCTTGATCTCTTTTCCTGCACCGCTGTTGAGTGAAGCATTGTCAAAGTGCACTGACCGCTCCGTCCGGTATTTGGAGTCCAGCAGCACCCGTGTATTGAAGATCTCAAGGGAAAGAGTGAAGATGATCCCCAGCAGCAGTATGACAAATCCCAGAAGCATGAAGACCATTTCAGTGGTCGCCTGTCCTCTTTGCCGTATTCTTTTATCCTTCATAAGCGCACAGGTCCTCTGTCTCCGTCGTAAGCGCCCGGGTTCCAGGGCTGATAGTTACCATCGCCTTCCATGAAATGCTGGTTGTACATGATGGTGGGATCAGGACTGCCGGAGAGAACGATCTCTCCCCGTGAGTCGATCACATAGTAGGAAGCAGCTCCGCTCTCAATTTCGATATAAACCCTTTGAGCCATTCCGCCGTGTATGGTATCCGGCATGGAAACTTTGTGGGTTGCGCCATCAATCAAATATCGTTTTCCTTCCCTCTCGATATAATAAGGGTCATAATATTCCCACATTTGACCTTGATGATCTGCCTCAATTTTTGAATTCTGAAAACGACGTTCATTCTCACTTTTAATTCTTTTTTCATATTTAGTCTTTTTTGATGAAATAAAAGGTCTGTTGTTAAAAAGTTGCGGTTCCTGAAGATACCCGGGACCGTCGGGGACCTTTTGCTGAAAGACCCTTTTTTCTCTGACTTCGTACCACTTCCAGAGTTTATCTTTGAACTCATTTTCAAAGGCACTTTTGTTGAACTTGTGGTTGTATCCGTAGTAACGCAAAGCCTTGCCGGAAACGCGGGAATTCAGTTCAGTCCCCACCTTGCCGGACTTTCCTTCAGCTCTGCCTCTGACCCCGTTGGCAAGAAACTGCAGCGCTTCAAGAAAGTGTTCTGTGCCTTCCGGAAGAGCTGTTCCTTCGCTGTTCGGGCCTGAGTCCAGAGTATTCTTATATGCCAGCCATCTCAGAAAATCGTCAAGTTTGGAGTCCTTCATTTTCAACACCTGGAATCCGTATGGGATGGGCATGAAAGTAGGCATCAGAGAGATCCTGGTAAATACCGGCAGGATCATATCCACTGCAATGGGGGGCAGCTCACCTTTGAGCCCTCCCAGTGCCTTGGCTATGGATCCGGGACGGTAATTGCTCCAGTTCATTTCATCCCGCCGTGTTCCCACCCGGAAGAGGGTCTGGGGGCGTTTAACGAGAATGGCTTCTTCTCTATGGGCCTTGACCGCTTCTGCGGCATCCCTTTTCCAGATGGTATTGCCGTAAGGACGCACGGAGGGGCGGACGCTGACCTTTGCCCTGACATCGGAGTAACCTTCAACGTATGCTGCCGGACCTTCATAAACGTATTGGGGTTTTATCTCTTTGCGCAGCACGCCGCCTCCGAACCAGTAGTTGAAATGTTCATACTCATAGTCAGGATATCTTTCCCGGTAATATTGAGGCATCCACCACTGGTCGTAGATGCACCATTTCATCTGTGCGGGGAGCGATCCCTCATCCGGATAGAACTCCATGCCGGATTTCAGTTCTTCCAATTTGGCAGCGGTATTGGGACCGTATTGACCGCCGAATTCCACACCCACAGTGAAGATCTCGCTTTCATAGGGGAAATTTCCCCGGTTGTTGATCTCCCACCACTTGCCCTGAAAATCGGTATCATCCATGGATTTCACAATGGATATCAGCTGATTCCAATAGTGTCTTTTCGGGGGATCATTGGCTGCGATGGCGCGGGCACAATTCATGATCTCTGTATAGAACCTTTCATTGGCAAGCTGCCGCGGACGGGTTTCCGGCAGAAACATGGTATCTGTGCGTGCATTGGGAAAGACTGCGATACCGAAGTTGTTGATCCGGGAGACCATCTGCTGGTAGGGCTCTTTCCACGCATAATTGTTGATAAGATCAGGATACCGCGGTGCCTCGTTGCTGAACTTGACCAGATAGCTGCCCAGGGCGTTGTTGATGCGGTTGAGTCCGTTGTTTTTGGCTGCCTGCTGTGCGGCGGCATAGCCGATGAGGGGAGCGATGAAGCTGATGCGGGTCTGCATTTCAGTCAAGAGATCCACTCTTGACTGCATGGCTTTTTTCCAGGCATTATGATCTTTTTCCGGGTCCGGCAGGGACTCTTTCCAGTTGTCGGAACCCTCCATGAGCAGCGCCGAAGCCTTGAGCAGATTGATCTCGCCCATAAGGTTCAGCGATTCCTTCTGCCACGAAGCTCCCGCCATAGCGGCAGATTGCTGAGCGATATCCACCTTGATCTTGGCGCGGATCACATTGTGCACGTCAAAAGCATAGAGTATGATCAGCAGCAGTATGACCATCATGACAACGCCGGTGATCAGGACTTGTCCGGATTCCCTTCTCTTTCTCATGGCTTACTCTTTCAGGTAGATGTTGGAAAAATTATACGCCGTGCCGGTTGCTCTGGGAGAAGGATTCCGGGTAATACCGAAAACTCTGCCCAGCACTTCATGGATCAGGGGCATATTTTCAAGAAGGGCGATACATTCGATTTTTTCGTCGCTGAGACTTGTGCTGGCGATGGTCAGGCAGGGATCTCTTCTGTTCTGGGGATGCCAGTAGGGGTAACTCACTCCGGAGGCATCGCCGCTGCGCATGTAATCTTCGGCGTCGTCTTCTTCATCCCTGTCAGTGCTGACTTTGCCCCCTGAAATGGCGATGGCAGCCACCCGTGCCCCCCTGAGCGCAATGTTGGTTTTATATCCCAGAGACGCCCCCTTGGTGCAGTAAAAGATCGAATAGTGACAGAAAAGCTCCGCCATAGCCCAGCGGTAGATCTGAAGCAGGGCAAAAAAAGCGAAGAGCAGCACGCAGATCGCCAGAACCGATTCAAAGATCACAGCGCCCCGCTGCTTTTTGAATTTACGCCTGATGGAGTTTTTCATAACCTTTTAACGTTTGTGGGAAGGGTTTTATTGTATGACTTTCAAAGCGGTATCCACATTGCCGAAGGGGGCGGAAAGCTCCACCCCCGCCACAAAGGGACGGATCTCTGCCAGAGCCTCTCTTGCGATCTCGATCCCCACCGCAAGCTGTCCTTCTTTGGTCTCAGGCACGGCGATGCGCTGCATGATGGAGTCGGGGACTACCACGCCGGGGACCTCATTCCGCATGAACTGGGCGTTCCGCAGACTGACCAGGGGCCAGACTCCGGCGATGACCGGCAGATGAAGGTGTTCGATACGCCGGATGAAGTTCAAAAGCGCCGCCGGATCAAAGACCGGCTGGGTCTGGATGAAATCGGCACCGGCTTCAGCTTTTTCGCAGATGCGCCGGTACTCCCGCTCCTGATCTATGGCGTTGGGGTCAAGTCCCACGCCGATAAGGGTGGCGGTCTGACCGTTGATGGATTTATTTCCGCAGTCCACGCCCCGGTTCATCTTGTTCTGCATGGCGACAAGTCCGATGGCATCCACATCAAAGACGCCGCTGCTGAAGGGATAATCCCCCAGTTTCGGCGGGTCGCCGGTGATGAAAAGGAGCTGTCTGATACCTGAAGCGGCATAACTCAAAAGCTCCGACTGCAAGCCGATGAGACTTTTGTCCCGGCAGCAGCAGTGGGGAATGGTGGCGATGCCCACCTTGTCTTCAATGGTCTTTGCCGCCAGCAGCGGTGAGATCCGGGCACTGGCACGGGGACCGTCAGGCAGATTGATGGCATCGATACCGTTGTCTTTGCACTTCTGAGCGTTGGCAAGGAGTTTGGTCATATCGAATCCGGGCGAAGGGGTCAGTTCCACAGTCCGGATAAACTCTCCCCGGGCAAGTTTGGCACCCAGAGTACCTCTTTCGCTCACAGGGAGCGGTTCAGAAAGTTCAGGGGCGTTCTCTTTGACCTGGATCTCGATCCTTTTGGCTCCGGCGAGGGGCTTGACCGCTGTGCTGATGGCGTTGATGAGCTCAGGACCGATGCCGCAGCACCCCCCCACTGCCGCCGCTCCCAGACGGGCGAAACGGACGGCATAGGTGCTTAAATACTCTTCACTTGCCATGTAGAGGGTGCGTCCGTCCACATCCCGTGGAGTTCCTGCATTGGGCTGCAAAATAATGGGAAGGTTGGTCAGTTTGACCAGCTTTTCAAATCCGGCGAGGACCGCTTCAGGACCGCCGCCGCAGTTGATCCCCAGTGCGGCAGGAGGATTGGCTGAAAGAGTGCTTCCCACGGTATCAAGGAGCTTTTGCATATCACTTGCAAGGGGGGAGTCTGCAGCAAAGCTCAAAACATAGACCAGGTCGGGAAATTGCTGCACCGCTTCAAGGACCGCTGAAAGATCTTCAAAACTCCGCATGGATTCAAAGATGATGAAATCCGCTTCAAGAAGAGAGTTCAGCTGTTCAGTAATGATGTCGGCACGGCTGCGGGTATCGGCGGCGGATTCGGGTTCCCCCACCGGTCCCACCGAAGCCGCCACCAGAGCGTTGCCGTTGGCAGCGGTACGGGCGATGGAGATACCGGCACGGTTGATGGCATCCAGATCTCCTGCGATGCCGTAGCGGCGCAGATTCCGGGCGTTGGCGTTGAAGGTGTTGGCAGTAAGGACTTCAGCACCGGCGCTCAGATAGGCCTTGTGTATCTCGGTGATCACTGCCGGACGGGTCAAATTGAGCTGTTCGTATGAATTGTTGACAAAAAAGTTCCTTTTGTACAATTCGGTCCCCATGGCGCCGTCAAAAATGACTACGCCGGAGTTGAGTTTTTTACGCAGTATGTTCACAGCAAATTCTCCGGTTACTGTCTGTATCACATTTTATATCAGAAGATAATATAACGGCATTGCACACAAAATGCAAACGCCCCGCAAGAAGAGTTGCCAAAAAACTTTCTAAGGAGTTCTGCACTGTAAGAAAAAAGTGAATTTTTTTTGACCCGGAACTCTTTCCAAACAAAAAAAGTTCTTGACAAAACGCACAAAAAGGTGTATATTATAAGAATTATAAGTCGGTTCCGGAACAGATGAGTCGTCTGCGCCGGAGGATTTACAAGTCAAAACAACAGGAAAACAACAACAAATGGAAGAAAACAGATTCGAGACCGATTTTCTGGATTTCAGCGGAATGCCGGAAAGTTTCGGTGACCTTCTCGCCGCCAAGAGTGAGAGTTCAGAGTTCAACAAGGGAACCATCGTCAAGGGAAAGATCATTGAGAAGCGTGCCGATGCCGCTACCGTTGAGATCGGATACAAGGCTCCCGGAACCATTCCTGCCTCTGAATTTCTGAAATACGACGAAGTGAATGTGGGCGATGAGATCGAAGTCTACCTCGAAGAGCTTGAAAACCGCAACAATGCTCCCACATTGAGCCTTGAAAAGGCCCACGCCACCCGCGCCTGGGAGCGTATCACCACCGAATACGGCGAAGGTTACATCGTCAAGGGCTTCATGCGTCACCGCGTCAAAGGCGGTATCATGGTCGACGTGGAAGGCTTCCCTGCCTTCCTTCCCGGTTCCCAGCTTGATGTTGGTCCCGTGCGCAATATGGAAGACTACATCGGCAAAGAGTTTGATCTGAAGATCATCAAGATCAACATCGACCGTCACAACATCGTGGTTTCCCGCCGCGAGCTGCTTGAAGAGACCCTGAAGGGTCAGCGCAGCAAGCTTCTGGCTGAAATGAACGTTGATGACATCCGCACCGGTATCGTGAAGAACATCGTTGATTTCGGTGCTTTCGTTGATCTGGGCGGCATCGACGGACTGCTGCATATCACCGACATCTCCTGGAAGCGCATCCAGCATCCCAGCGAAGTGCTCCATGTGGGACAGGAGCTGGAGGTCATCGTTACCGGTATCGACCGTGACAAAGAGCGTGTTTCTCTGGGTCTGAAGCAGCGCACCTCCAATCCCTGGGATGGTGTTGCTGAGAAGTATCCCAAAGGCAGCCGCGTGACCGGTAAGGTCCGCAACCTGATGCCCTACGGTGCTTTTGTTGAGATCGAAGACGGAGTGGAAGGTCTGATCCACCTGACTGAAATGAGCTGGACCAAGCGCATTGCCAAAGCTTCTGACGTTCTGAACGTCGGTGACGAAGTGGAAGCCGTTGTGCTTGAGATCGACATCGACAGCCACAAGATCTCTCTGGGACTGCGTCAGAAAGAGCGCAATCCGTGGGAAGTTCTTGCTGAGAAATATCCTGTGGGTATGCACATCACCGGCAAGGTCCGCAACATGACCAACTACGGTGCTTTTGTTGAGATCGAGAACGACATCGACGGTATGATCCACGTCTCTGACATGAGCTGGACCCGTAAGGTGAACACTCCCAACGAAGTGCTGAAGCCCGGACAGGAAGTTGAAGTTGTGATCCTTGAGATCAATCCTGAGCAGCAGCGTATCTCTCTTGGTCTGAAGCAGGCTGAGGAAGATCCCTGGGCGAACATCGACAAGCTGTACAAGGTGGGCGATGTTGTGAAGGGCAACGTGACCAAGATCACTGCTTTCGGAGCTTTCGTTGAGCTTTCCAACAAGATCGACGGACTGATCCACATTTCCCAGCTGAGCCGTGACCACGTTGACAAAGTGAAAGACGTGCTCAAGGTGGGCGACGAAGTCGAAGCCCGCGTGATCAAGGTTGACACTGCAGAGCGTCGTATCGGACTTTCCATCAAGGCTGTGAACGAGACACTTTCCGAAGCCGATCTGAAGGCTGCCGAAGAGATCTACACCACCGCCTGGAAACCCGGTGAAGACATCGTGAACATGGGCGATGTGATGAAAGAAATGGACGAGCTGAAGCTCGACTGAGTCTGAATCAGATTGAGTTAAAACGCTGTCACAGAGGATGTGGCAGCGTTTTTTTGTTTCTCCGGGAAAAATTTTAGTAAAGAGGGGTTGCAAAAATAAAAAAGGGTGCTATATTAAAGTCACACAAATTTGGGGATGTTCCGGATTCGACCGGTTCGGCTCGGATTTGACTGCATGCCGGGGATGATCGTTGGCCCCGTAAAAATCGATCGACCAAATAACTGCGAACGAAGAGTACGCACTGGCTGCTTGATCGGCCACGTCATTGCCCTGACGGACGCTAAGGGATAATGGCGCAGGCAGCGTCCTGGCGGAAAAATTGAGCATCTGGGTTTTTCCGCGAGATTTTACAGCTGATCGTTCCTGAGCGAGCCCGTTTGCCGGCGCTGCTCCGGGACTAAAACCAATAGGCAAAACAAGCACGTAGACGTCACTTTCACACCGTCCCGGGACGCGGGTTCAACTCCCGCCATCTCCACCATCCTTCGCTAAAGCTACGGATGGCAAGCCGTAAGGTTTGCTATCCGTAGATTTTTTTTGCTTGCAAAAAATAAGCGGAGTGCAACGGAGCGGGCGAAGGATGCCCTCCAAAGCCTTG
>JAFTIE010000004.1 GCA_017457065.1 Lentisphaeria bacterium | reverse complement strand
GGCAATTTCAAAACTCCTCAAAATTGTCAAAGCGCCCTCGCTTCGATCTGATAAAGGGAGCGTTTTCGGCTGTTACCTTGCAGGTAGCAACCTCAAACTACCCTTTACAGCTCTTTGCGAATGGCATCTTTGCCATTTTTTGAATGACTTTTGAAATTACCTCGTATCAGAAAAAAATTTCAACTTCAAGGAGCAAAATGCTCCGTCAACATCAAGGAGTATAATGATGGATTTCACGATTTCTGTTTATGGAGCACATAAACTGGTTCCCGAAGAGGGCCGTACTGTTGAAAAGATCATGCGCGCTGCCGCAGGACTGGGGTTTGACGGTATCGATCTGGGATATTACTGGGGAGAAAATACAAAAGCTCAGGAGATGAAAGATGCCAAAACTCTGGCTGAAGATCTGCAGCTGAAACTTACCAACTATATCTGCGGCAATAACTTCGGCAATGCCATCGCTGAAGATCGTCTTGCCGCAGAAATCGACAAAGTGAAGACCGCTCTTGACGAAGCAGCAGAGTTCGGATGCAAAAATCTGCGGGTTTTCGGCGGCGGATACGATCTGGAATGGGAAAAATACGCCTCCGCTATTGCCGATGCCCTCGGCGCCTGTGTTGAACACGCTCAGAAAAACAACGTTATCATGGCGATCGAAGATCACGGCGCTCTGTGCAAAAACTCCAGCGAACAGCTTTTTTACATCACTACCGTCAACTCTCCCTTCCTCCGTGCCACTTGCGACATCGGCAACTACTGGACCCACGGCGGGGAGCTCCCGGAACAGGGAACTGCCGCTATTGCCGACATGGCGGTGATGGTCCACGTCAAAGACTATGTGATCATCAATAACAAGTATACCTCTGTTCCTTCCGGCGACGGTATCATCGACCTGAAACAGTGTTTCCGGATCCTCAGGGATGCTGATTATCAGGGAACCCTTTCTCTGGAATACGAGTGTTCCATCGGGGAAGGGATCCACGGTATTTCCACCAGTCTTTCCAACATGCGCCGTCTGTACGTCGGCTGTTGACAGCATCAGGGAGTTAAGACATAATGGACAGGACCATCACTTTCCCCTTTCCCCTTGAGCGTCCCCACTGCGGCGTTCCCCTTGCCAACGGCAATTTCGGAGCTCTTGTCTGGGGCAAAGAAAACCTCTGTGTCACCATCAACCAGAGCGACCTCTGGGATCACCGCAACGGCAGACTCATCGACTCCCGGGACCGCTATACCAACTTCGTGGAATATGCTTCTGTCAACGGCTGCGATCACGGGATGGGGAAACTTTTCCACCGTGAGGATCTTTACGGTTCCCCTCACCGTATGGCTGTGGGCAGATTTGAATTCACCTTTGCCCCCGGCAACTGCCCCGTCACGGCGGAGCTGGATTACTTTTCAGGCAAACTGAAGATCACTCTGGCAGGTGGCGGCATCATTGAATTGTGTCTTGTCCTCAAAGAAAATGTGCTCTACCTGGATGACCCGGGCAAAAATATCACAGGAGTCATTCTCAAGCCTGCTTCTGATTTTCCTCAGGTCAGTGACTTTCTTGCCGACCGGGGGCATGAAAAATACGAATTGCTCTCCGACGGCTGGCGTATCCCCATGCCCGGAGATCCTGACTTTACGGTCCGTGCAGTCAAGACCCCTTACGGCTACCGTGTTTCCAGCAACGGCGCAGGGGAGGACTCCCCGAAAGAAAGTTCCATCGCCGAAACGGCAAAGTGGTGGAACAGTGTTTTTTCAAAGGTCTGTACCATTACCACGCCCGACAGCTGGTGGAATAAGTTCCTCTCCTTCCAGACCTGGAAACTTGCCGCTGCCACCGCTCCCTTCGGCAAAGCCGCCGGACTTCAGGGACCCTGGCACGAAGAGTATCAGGAAGCCAAATGGTCAGGGGACTATCACTTCAATGTCAATGTTCAGATGGTCTACGGTCCCCTGTGCCGTCTGGGGCTTCACGAACACCTGCTCCCCCTCTTTGATATGATCGAAAGTTCTGCTTTTCAGGAAAGCATGAAACACAATGCCCGCTCCCTTTTCGGCGTGGAGGACGCTTTGTGGCAGACCCATGCCGTCGATGACCGGGGGATCCAGTGCGGCGGCATCAGCTGCGGCGCTGTGCTTGATCCTGCCTGCGGAGCGTGGACGGCGCTGCTCTATGAAGATTACTTTCGCCACACAGGGGATAAGGAGTTCCTGAAAGAACGTGCCTATCCCTATATTTACGGTATCATGAGGGGCTATGAAGAGATGCTGGATAAGGATTTCAATATCCCCGTCGCCATTTCTGCGGAGTATGCCAGTTCCAATCAGAATATGACCACCATCGCCGGACGCAACCCCTCTTATCAGCTGGCAGCCATACGGCGCCTTGCCGCCACGTTGATCGAATTTGCACAGATCCTCGGAGTCCCTGAGCGTCCCGTCTGGCGGCAGATCCTTGCCAAAGTTCCTCACTTTACCACCGTGGGCGGATACGACAGCTACGCCCGGCAGAATGAAGCACGTATCGCCATCTGGGAAAATCAGGATCTTGAGGTGTGCCACCGTCACCACTCCCATCTGGGCTGCATCTGGCCCTTTGATTCGTTGCCCGAAGAGCCCTCTGAAGAGATCCGGCAGGTGGTTGAGAACTCCATCACTCACTGGATCAGTATGGGCATGGGCAAGTGGAGCGAATGGTGTATGCCCTGGGCGGGGATACTCTACACCCGAACCGGTCTGAATGAAGCTCCCATGCAGCTTTTCAATATGTGGAAAGATATCTTTGTCAACGAAGGATTGAGCGTGGTCTATCTGCCCCGTATGCTCTCTCTCATCGCCCACCGCCGCCACGATATCGCCAAGCCCAAAGAGGATCACGAAATCATGCAGCTTGACGGTACCGGCGGCATACTGGACGCCTTTATCCAGATGTTCGCCTACACCAAAGGCAGCCAGCTCCATCTTTTCAAAGGGATCCCCGCCAAGTGGCAGGAGTTTGAGATCCGGCAGCTCCGGCTTCCCGGACAGGGGCTTCTTACTGCGTCAAAAGGAAAGGTGGAACTCGATCCCGGAGCGGTCAACTGGGAGATCCGCCGCTGAAACACTGCAAAGTTTCACCTTGAGCCAAACGCCCTTCCCAACTGAAAAGGGGGAGGGCGTTTTTTCAACCGAAAAGGATCCCTCTGCGGCGGAAAAGGGGCTTGAAATCCTGCGGACAGCTCTCTTCAAGGTACGCCCGGAGAGAGCTCTTGCGGGAAACGGGAACATATTCGATCCAGGGGACAGGCACATTGTGATAGCCTCCGTCTCTGCCGTAACAGCTCACATATTCCGTATGTTCCACCCCGGCAAAGCCGATGGATTCCACCACCGCATCAGCGCCGCCGGGAAAAGGGATGAAGGAGACGACATTGAAAATATTTTCCGTAATACTTTCTGCAGGACGGAAAAGTTCTGAGCGATAATAAGCAGCGCCCTCGATCTCACTGGGGGAAATGGTGCGGGAAGTTTCCTCTGTTCCGTGGGTGTTCCGGGGCTCGTTATAGGCGGGGATCAGCATAACAGGCGCAAGGGTAAAATAGAAGGAACGGAAAAATGCCGCACTGTATTCCAGAAAGAAGCTTTTTATTTCCCTGAGGTCGAAATCGTCACTGTAAAAGGGCGGCGTACCAAGATCGGTTGCGTTCAAATGTTCAGAACAGACCCGGGTGACGCAACAGTTTTGGGCGTATGAAAAATCATCCCCGAAACCGGCTGTGCCGTCATTGAGCAGTTTGACCATGTACTCCTGTGCAAGAGGGGTGTAAAGAAGCCGGAACGCCACCTCATCGTTTCTGTTTTCTGAACGGAAAAGGAGTTCAAACTCATGATTGCTCATCATGGTGTATTGACTTTCATCGGTCAGATCTTGTGAAAATTTCCGGAGCTGGCGGATCCGGTACTTTTTGCCCAACTTGTTCAAGAATCCGGAGCCCCCTGAAAGTGAGGACGGCGTACGGGAAAAAACAAGGTCCGGTGCGGCATCGTGTCCGAAAAAGAAATTTCTTGTCCGGGTGAATTCCGGGCAGGGACGGGTGATGCTGGCGGTCAACACCTGGGATCTTGTGACCCATTCGCTTTTGCCTTCAGCATTGGTGATACGCTCCCGGTAAGTGATGGTGAGGGAATTTGTCCACACCTTTTCGCCCCAGGCAAAGTCCAGATCTTCAGTAAGGACAAAAGGATAGCCGTAAAAAGTGCCGCTCTGGGCATTGGTCAAAGTGGATTCAGGCTCATCTTCCAGAGAAAATCCAAAGTTGTCTCTGAAATCCGCAATACGCTCAAGAGAAAGAAAATCGTCAAATTGGAGAGGCGGAAGGACTTTGGAAATCAATTTGGCAAGGGTGTTCCAGTCAAAAAAATCAAAGAGCGGGGAAAGCAGTTCTCTGATACGGGTATAAAGTTCGTCGATCTGAGCTTGCAGCAGCGCCTCCTGCGCCGCAAGTTTTTTGATGGCAGGGATCATCTGTTTGCAGATCCACACACAGCACGCCGCTCCCGCAATAAAAAACACCCCCAAATGGGCAGGGGATCGGAGTTCCGCATTGCAGACGATGCAGATGCCCCAGAGGGCAATGAGGAGAATAACAAGGACCAGCAGAAAGATCCACCATCCCCTTTTGCCGGAGCAATGCTCTTTTCGTTCCCGGAGTTTTCTCAGCTGTGCGGCAAGTTGAGCGTTGAGTTCCGGATCGACCTTTCCCCCACTGACAGCGGCATCAAAGAAAGCACCGGCTTCCTGAGCAAACTGATCTTTGTAAAGCCGGGCATACCCCGATGCCGGATCATAAGCAAGCAGATCCATCAAAAGAAGAGTTCTCTCGCCCGGGCTTTGGTTTCGGCTGAGGCGGTGAAGGGAATTCTGGTGGTATAACCGTTGCGGGCGGCGACGATCATCTTGGCGGGCCATTCGTAGATGGAGGTGTTCCAGAGAGTCACCGTGTCGTTGTAAAGAGTCCGTGCAGCGGTGATCTCCCGCTGGAGCTGGCTGTTCTGGCGCATGGCTTCAATGATAGCGGTATGGGCTTTGAGTTCAGGATATGCTTCAACCTGAGGAAAAAGCCGGGCAAAGGAGCCGTCAATGGTTGCGGCAAGTTCGTTGCGCTCAGCATCCCCGAGAGAAGCACCGCCCCGGAGCGCTGCTACAGCCTTCATCACATCCTTATCCAGATCAATGGCCTTGTTGACCAGAGGGGCAACATTTTGCAGGATCTGGACTCTCTGTTCCAGAAAGTTGTCGATTTGCGAGGCATCCGCCTGGATCTTCTGTTGGAGCTGGCGGAAAAAGTTATCGGCACTGATTTTCATAAAAAGAAAGATCACTCCGGGCAATATGCCCAGACACCAGAGTATGATCTCAAAGAGCGTGGAACCGAATCCGACTCTGACCGGCAGCTGCTTCTCAATAACATTGATATCCCGCCCGGCTCCATTGACAGGTCCCGTCATTTCATCAAGTTCGTTTCCCATGGTGTATTCCTCCTTTTACAATTTTCTTAAAGCAGTTATGTACTAATATATCCTCTCTTTCATTGATTGTCAATTCCAAAGAGATACAAATTTATTTTTTTTGTCTGAAGCCTTTGATGCCGGAACAGGAGCGAAAAGAAAATCTCCCGGAAAACATTATCCAATTTCTTTTGAGACAGCCCCTGTGACTTGTAAAAGAGTGTAAAAAGTGGTATATTAATATAATAAGGCAATTTCAAAACTCCTCAAAATTGTCAAAGCGCCCTCGCTTCGATCTGATAAAGGGAGCGTTTTCGGCTGTTACCTTACAGGTAGCAACCTCAAACTACCCTTTACAGCTCTTTGCGAATGGCATCTTTGTCATTTTT
>JAFTIE010000041.1 GCA_017457065.1 Lentisphaeria bacterium | reverse complement strand
TCAGAACCAGCTTTTTGAGATGGAGGCACTTATGAACTGCACGCCGGAATCCAGAAAGCAGTACGACGAAAATCTTTTCAGAAAATTCAAGCCTATGCTTGATTACGGCGCCACTACCACATGGGAAACCGGCGGCGGTCCTGCCGATATGGGGGGCAACGGCAGCCTTTGTCACGCCTGGAGCGGCATCTCTGTTGCCTACTCCGGCCGCTATCTGCTGGGTGTCCGCCCCGTGGAACCCGGTTTCGGCGCCTTTACCGTCAGGATCGCTCCCGGCAAACTGACCCATGCCGCAGGAGAGATCCCCACTCCCCACGGCAGGATCCGTGTGGAGTGGCGCAAAGAAGCAAACGGCGGTCTTGCCGTCCGGGTAGGGGCGCCGCCCCAGTGCCGGGTGATACCGCAGGAATATCCGGAATATCCGGTCAACTCTTGGGAGGAAATAAAGTAATGAATGCAGAAAAATTTTTCAAGGACGCCTGTGAGATCTATGCCGCTCAGGGTGTTGATGTGGAAGCCGCTTTGACCAAAGCGGCAGCTGTCGAAGTTGGTATCCACGCCTGGCAGGGTGATGACGTTATGGGTTTTGAAAGTGACAGCTTCTCTCTGACCGGGGGCTGTCAGGTGACGGGAAATTATCCCGGACGTGCCCGCAGTGCCGATGAACTCAGGGAGGATCTGGATTTCACTCTTGATCTGGTTCCCGGAGCACACCGCATCGGACTTCAGGGGCATCAGGTCGATAAAATGATCCCCGGCGTTGACCGTGACGGATTCACCATTGAGAACTTTTCACGGTGGCTGGACTGGGCGAAAGAGAAAAAGCTTCACATGGATATTGCTCCTGCTTTTTACGGACATGAAAAACTGGTCCACAACCTTTCTCTTTCCCATCCGGACCGGGCGATTTCAAAGTTCTGGATCGACCACGGTATCGCCTGCCGCCGTATCGGTGAAGTTTTCGGTAAAGAACTGGGCAGTCCCTGTGTCTGTAACTTCTGGGCTCCTGACGGGTACAAAGATACTCCGGCAGACCGTTATTCCGCACGGAAAAGATTGATGGATGCTCTTGACGAGTGCTTTGAAGAACCCATTTCAGAGGAGTACGAAAGAGATGCCGTTGAAGCCAAACTTTTCGGCATCGGCTGTGAAAGCTGTACCGTTGGTTCCCATGAATTCTATCTGCTCTACGGAGCTACCCGGGGCAAGATGCTCTGCTTTGACTCCGGTCATTTCCACCCCACCGAAGTCATCTCTGACAAGCTTTCAGCTTACTTCTGCATGATGGATGAGGTGCTGCTTCATGTGAGCCGCGGTGTCCGTTGGGACAGTGACCATGTACTGACCCTCAATGACGAACTTCTCGCCATTGCCCGTGAATGTGCCGCTTACGATTATCTGGATAAGATCCATGTCTCTCTGGACTATTTCGATGCCAGCATCAACCGCACTGCGGCATGGGTCATCGGTACCCGTAACTTCCGCAAGGCTCTTCTGATCGCTCTGCTTGAGCCCCGGAGCGCCGCCGCCGCCGAAAAACAGTTCGACTACACCGGACGCCTTGCCGCTCAGGAAGCTGCAAAATCACTTCCCTGGGGCGCTGTGTGGGAGGAATTTCTGGCACGGTGTGACATGCCTAACGATTTTCAGGTCATGGATTCGATCCGTGAATACGAAAAGCGGGTCCTTGTTCATCGCTGAGTTTGGATCAACGGCTCCCGGTGCACGAAACGGTGCCGGGAGTTTTTTTATAAGGTTTTACTCATGGAGCAAAGCGTTTCCTACCGTTCGACGGCGACAGCTTGTTACACCGCCAACTTCATCGGCGCATTGGTCATCAATCTGACGCCGGTATTTTTTATCCCGTTGAAAATGCTTTACGGACTGAGTTACACCCAGTTCGGTATTCTTCTTGCCGCCAATTATGTGACGCAGGTGGCGGCAGATATACTTTTCAGCTGGCCCGTAGACCGTTACGGATGCCGTCCCTTTGCCATACTTGCTCCGGTATTGACCATTGCCGGATATCTGATTTTTGCTGTGTCCCCGCTGCTTCTGGAAAACCCTTTTCCGGGATTTCTTTTGGGAACGATCGTCTTTTCAGCCACAGGGGGATTGCTTGAATTGATGCTCAACATCATAATCAACGGTATTCCCGGCAAAGAAAAGGCCGCTATGCTCAGTGTGCTCCACTCTTTTTACGCCTGGGGGCAGCTGACCGTTGTACTTCTCACCACGCTGGCACTCTGGATCTTCGGCATCAAAAGCTGGCAGTGGATCCTTGGTGCATGGGCGATACTGCCTTTGGTGAATATCTGGCAGTTTATCACCTGTCCCATGCCGCCCCGGATCCCGGAAGAAAAACGGCAGGGGGCGGCAGTGCTCATGAAACAGGGGGCTTTTTATCTTATTATTGCCATTATTGCCTTTGGGGGCATGTCTGAAGTTTCCATGCCCATGTGGAGCTCCGCATTTCTTGAGCGTGCCAGTCAGCTGCCCAAAGTGGTGGGAGATACTCTGGGGATGTGCATGGGGGCTGTTATGCTGGGAACAGGGAGAGTGCTCTACGGGCTCAGGGGCGAAAAATATGATGTACTCAACTTTATGATCCGGGGCGCCGCCGGAGCTGTGGGACTTTATCTTCTTGCTGCTCTTTCCGGGAATCCTGCTTTTGCTCTTGCGGGATGTGCTTTGTGCTGTCTGGCTACAAGTCTTCTCTGGCCCGGTTCGGTGGTCCTTGCCGCACGGGTCTTTCCTTTTGCCGGAGCATGGCTCTACGCAATGCTCGCTGCCGGGGGCGACATCGGCGCTGCTGTGGGACCTTACTTTCTCGGTGTTATTGCCGATAACGCTTCTTCTGTCTCTTTCCTCGAGGGGATCTTCAAAGCAAGCAGTTTGACTCCTGAGCAGTTCGGTCTGCGCTGCGGTTTGGCAATGGGAGCGCTCTTCCCGTTGGTGACGCTGGGGCTTTTGATTTTTTTCAGGAAGAAATATGGAACTTTTAAACAAATTGCACTTGAAAACACCTCTTCAGAGTGATACTTTATAGAAGTGGCTCATTCGACTTCTCAAAGAAGGATTTTTTCAGAGAGAAATACCATGATAAAGATACTTTTTGTCTGCCACGGCAATATTTGCCGCAGTCCCATGGCAGAGTTCTGCATGAAGAAACTTGTGTCTGATGCAGACCAAGCTGAAGTCTTTGAAATCGCTTCAGCCGCCACCAGCACCGAAGAACTGGGCAACAGTGTTTATCCCCCCGCCAGACGGCTCCTTCAGCGCAAAGGGATCGACTGCTCCGGGAAAAGGGCCAGGCAGATCACCGCTGCAGATTATCTCTATTACGACCTCATTATCGGCATGGATAATGCCAATATGCGGAATATGAAGCGCTTCTGGAACGGTGATCCTGACAATAAACTGCGTATGCTTCTTGATTACACCGACCGTCCCGGAGAGGTTGCTGATCCCTGGTACAGCGGTGACTTTGAGACCACCTGGAAGGATGTTTTCACCGGGTGCAGCAAACTGCTGGAGCTTTGTCTTGACAATGAAATATGATTCATTCCATGACCTCTACGAAAAAGGGGGCAGGGCAGTTGTTACGGCACACTCCACCAATATCGGTCACGCTCCTGCGAACTCCATTATCGGTGTGAAGTCCGCCATTGACATGGGGTGCGACTTTGTGGAGTTCGACTTGCGTATTTCCAAAGACGGCGTGCCGGTATTGCAGCACAATGTCAGTTTGAAAGCCACTGCCAATGTGGAGTGTGATGTTTATGATCTCGACTTTGCCGAATTGAAAAAGCTCAACTTCAGTTTCTGGCAGTATTTCCCTGACTCCACCGGCAGAACTCTTTCTGAGCCTCAGCTGCCCGGTTGTCCCATCACCTCTTTTCAGGAGGTGCTGGAGCAGTACGGGAAAGAGATCTTTATGAATATCCAGGTCTACGAAAGAGATCAGAAAGGTCTGGAACGCATCTGCGGACTCTACCGGGAGTTTGATATGTACAAAAGAGCCTATCTCACCATGGATAACTTTGAGCAGGCTGACCGGATCAGAGCCATCGACCCTGAAATACCTTTGTGCATCCTCAATAAGAACACTCCGGGCAAACGCACCTCAATGGCGTTGCTCCATGATCTTTATGACTACGGCTGTTTCATCGCCCAGCCCGTTTATGAAGGGATAACCCCGGAGTACTGCGAAATGGCGCAGAAACTGGGGATAAAGATCAATGTCTATTCAGCCAACTTTGAACGCCAGACCCGCTATCTGCTTGATTGCGGCGCAACAGGAATCATGACCGATTACCCGGAGGCTGTGTTGCCTCTGGTCCACAAAACAAAATAAAAAGGATAAAAAAATGAATATCGGTACTCTTCTCAGATGTCCGCACATTGACGAGCGGCGCATCGCATTGTTCAATGAGATCGGACTTGACTGCATCCAGATCGCAGGTGTTTTTGAAGAGCATCTGGCGCCCACCGATGAAGCAAGAAAGAAATCAGATGCACTTTTTGAACTTTTCGGGAAATACCACATCACAGTCCCTTCCATGTTCCTTTCCTACCCCAATCAGAATTGGAAGAATCCCAAAGAGGGCATCGGCATCGTCCCTGCTCATACCCGCAGTGAAAGAATGCTCATCTCCTGCCGTTTGATGGAGTGGTGCAAACGCTATAATATCAAATATGTCACCTGCCATGTGGGTTTTGTTCCCGAAGAAAGAAACGAATTTTACGACCGTTTCATCCTTGATATGCAGCAGCTTGCCCGTTTTGCCGGAGCACTGGGGCAGGAGTTCCTCTTTGAAACAGGTACCGAAACAGCGGTCCATCTGAAACAGACCATCGCTGATATCAATGAGCCCAATGTGGGTGTCAACTTTGACCCTGCCAATCTTCTGATCTATAACAATGGCGACCCCGCCGGTCTGGTGGATATTCTTGCCGACAAGATCAAAGTCGTCCATTGCAAGGATGCCAATCCTCCGGTGGAAGGTGCTGTCAGGGGCAAAGAGACCGTTCTGGGAGAGGGCGCCACCAACTTCACAAGACTGCTCAAACGGCTTGTCGACGGCGGATTCAACGGTCCTCTCATCATCGAAAGAGAGCTCGTTCCCGGTCCCGAACAGGAAAAAGACATTAAAGATGCTGTTGCATTGATCAAATCAACCATACAAGGAGCAAACTGAAATGTTGAAAGTCGGTATTATCGGTGCCGGACGTATGGGGAAAGCCCATGCCGGAAATCTGGCAAAGCTGAAAAGTGTCACTCTGACCGCTGTCTATGACATCGTTCCCGCACAGTCCGCCGCCATGAAGGAGCTGTATCCCACCATGGAGATCATGGACTCTGCCGCAGCTCTGGTCAACAATCCGGAAGTGGAGCTGATCGTCATTGCCTCCCCCACCTACTGCCACAAAGAAGGACTCCTTGCCGCCATGGCAACGGGCAAACCCATCTTCTGTGAAAAGCCCCTGTGCCGCAGTAAAGAGGATTTCAAAGAGCTTGCTCCCATGATCAGCAGCTACAAGAATCTTTTCGCCATCGGCTTTGTCCGCCGCTACTCTGCCGCTGTGATCACCATGCGCAATATGCTTGCAGAAGGCAAGATCGGCAAGCCCATCAGCTCTTCTGTCTGCTGTCTCTTCGGCGGATTCAAGCGGGAATGGGGCGATTGGTTCACCGATTATGACAAGTCCGGCGGTGTCATGCTGGATATGCTTGCCCACCACTGCGACTTGCAGAATCTCTTCCTCGGCAAGCCTGTCAGCGTTTACGCCCAGTCCTTCCGGCTGCCCAAAGATCTGGAAAAGCCCCGGGATTATGTGAGCGCAACCGCAGTTTACGAAGGGGGCGTCATCTGCAATCTTGAGTGTTCCTGGCTCCGGGGCGGTCCCTCTGATACCTTCATGACAATTCATGGCGACAAAGGTGCCTTGAAGTTCTCAGATTCTCAGGGGGTCTCTTTCTTTGATATCGGCGGTGCTGAGACCAAGATCGAGATCGACGAAGGCGTCAAAGGACATTTGCAGGAGGAGATCTCAGGCAATATGTACGCTCATGAAATGGCTTATCTGGTGGATTGTGTCATCAATAAGAAAGCTCCTCTTGCCGGAGCTGATGCCGCTATCGAAGCCATGACCTTCTGTCTGGGCATGATGGAATCTGCCGAAACAGGCAAGATCGTCAAGTTCTGACACTCCCCAACGCGAAAAACGCGGAAGAGCAGCAATGTTCTTCCGCTTTTTTTACTTTGAAAAGGTGAAGATCACTCAGAAAATGTGGCAAACAGTTCATCCAGTTTAGCCAGGTAAAGGGCGGTATTTTCGTCTCTTTCCCCCTGATTTTCAGAGAGGAGCTTTGAATTGTCCACTACGGCGACCTTTGCTTTGGTGCCGGTGATGTAATATTCGACCTTGTCCCCCACTCTGGCGGGAAGCTCTGCTTTGATGAGCAGTTCATAAACGGCACTGCGCCTTCCTGAACCTGCTTCGAGTTTCTTTTTGTAGTTGGCAGGGGTGTCGTTGAGAGTCTCATTTTTGCACAGATCTGCCAGAGGAACCTGATGAGAACTCAATTCATCACGGCAGCGGTCGTGGAATTGAGGGATTTCAGATTCTTTGCCTGTCAGCCTGAGCCGGAGGAGCTCTTTGACAGTTTGCCTGAAATAACGCTCCATTCCCCGGGATTTCAGGGCAGCGCCCGTCAGTTTGACCTCTCCTTCGGCGGTGAGAAGGGCGTAATTTTTCGCCTTGTAAGAGTACATGGCAGGGAAGAGGGCATCAAGTTCAATTTCAATGCCTTCGGGAAGAGCTTTTTGAATTCTGGACTCCAGCTCCTCAGGTTCTGCGCCTTTGGGCGGCGTGAAATAAACACCGTCGGTGTCCATTTCAATGATCTCTGCCCCCTGTTCTCCCAGAAAAGCGGTCAGCAACGCCAGTATTTCACGCCCTTTTGCAGTCACCTGTGCCGCAAGGGCAAAGTCGTTGAAACTGCCTTGAGCAAATCCCAGATAGCCGTAGAAGGAGTTGATGAGGATTTTCAGAGCGCTCTGCATGGCGTTCCAGTGCTCTTTTTCAGTGCCTGAAAGTGTTTTTGCTTTGTCCTTTGCCTCCAACCGTTTGCGGCGCAGCTCCCGGAGCAGCTCAGGAAAGATCTTCAATTCATCGCCGGCAGGGGAAAGATTATCTGCCAGAAGTATGGAGGGATAGAGAGAACGCACATCACAGTGCCAGACAGGGGCAAAGATGCCGTGTTTCTCAGCCTTGCTGGTTGCGCCGGGGAAAAATATGGGGGGCTGAGGGAGTGGCAGGGAGTGGCGGCGTTCCAGATAGGCGCCTGTCAGAAGCAGGTCGATCTTGCTGCCGTTGCCCCGCAGAGCCACATCCTGAAAAGTGCCGGGAATGAAAGTGGTACAGTAGAAGTAAGCGGGCGTCAGGAGTGCAGACAGCTCCCCGATCTGCATGACTTTTCTTTCTGAACGCAATTCAAAAAACCCAACGGCATATTCAAGATCGTAACTTTCAAGCTCTCTTCTTGCTACATCGTGAAGCTGGAGCATGAGAAAGACATCGATCAAATGCCTTCCGTGACATTCAAACTTTGTATAACTCAGCCGTCTTTCGCCGATGACCACACTGCTGCGGGAAGAGGTGACAGCACTGCCGTCTCTGCCGCAGAGAAGTTTGATTTTCTTCCGGACTGCTGCTTTTTTCAGGATCTCCCAGTCGTTGCGGAAAAAATCATATCCTTCAAGTACATCTGGATCACGCTCCCGAATGGCTGCCATAAATCCAGTGATGCTTTCTGCTTCACCGCCAGTAAATTCACAGTACCAACCGGCATTGTCAGAGCAGCAGATTTTTTCAATAGTTCCGTCATTGGCTTCGACTTGGAACTGCATCCGGCGCAGCTGATCGAAGCTCATACCGCCGAAAAGACGGATCCCGGAGTCGATCATTGCCGCACTGCGCTTGTCTCTGATATTGCAGACGGCACTATTTTTCGGCAGATCGGCACCGGGAACACGGAAACGCAAGGGAAGATCCCCTGCCAGTTCTTCCGCTCCCTCAAAGTGTTCCTCTGAAATGAACCACGGTGCAAAGGGGTGTTCCTCGCACCTGTGACCTTTCCCTTCGTGGAAATAGAGACGCATTTTTTCTGCATCAGCTTCAAGGGCAACGACTCCGGGGCGCGGGATCATAATAATATTACTCCTCAACAGCGTCAAGGATCACCACGGGATCCGCAGGGACATCCTGATGGAATCCACGGGAAACGGTTTTGACTTTTGCGATTTTATCCACCACATCCATGCCTTCGACCACCTTGCCGAAAACGCAGTAGCCGTACCCCTGAGGCGTGGGGCTGCGGAAGTTCAGGAAGTCGTTGTCCACCAGATTGATGAAGAACTGACTGGTGGCGGAGTCAACGATCTGGGTACGGGCGTAGGCAAGGGAACCCCGCACGTTGGGCAGCTGGTTGGCAGCTTCGTTTTTGATGGGAGCGTTGGTTTTTTTCTGGTTGAAATCTTTGTCCATGCCGCCGCCCTGGATCATGAATCCGTCAATGACCCGGTGGAAGAGGGTGTCTTTGTAGAAGCCGGATCTCACATATTCCAGAAAGTTTTTGCATCCGATGGGAGCTTCTTCTGTGTAGAGTTCGATTTTGATATCGCCGAAGTTGGTTTTGAGAGTAACCATTTTTTTTCTCCTGTTGTTTTCTGTTTTTTCTTATTTCACTTCCGCAAGGGGAAAGTTTTCGATTTCATCAAGGGGAAGAAGCATACCTGCTGAGCCTAAACTCCCCTTTTCGTTCCATGCTTTTATCATGGCACGGCGCAGGGAGTTGTCGGCAGGATAAGTTGAGGAATCTCCGTCATCACGGGCAAATACGAAGTAAAGTCCGTTACGGGGAGAAATGGAATAGGTGGGGAACGCCAGCGTTCCCTTTTGGAGTTTGGCAAGATTGGAGTCCGGGAGGTATTCTCTCCACGCCGGATTGAATACCCATGAAATACAGCCGAAAACGGAAAATTTGATTTCAGGGTAATATTTCCGGCAGAATTCTCTTGCCTGAATGAAACTTTCTTTGCAAGTTTCCATAGTCATGCCGCCACCACCGGGGATGTGGATGAGAAGCACATTGGAGCCGGGACCGAGAAGTCTTTCATATTCAGCGAGATCGAGAGTGACCTCTTCAGAAGTGATCTTCCCCGTGACAAGGTCGATCTTTCTGCCGGTGATCGTGTTGTTTTCCTCTTTGATCCCGATAGGGGGGACACTTTCGTCATCGTAATTGTGAAGAGCATTTTCCTGATCCACCCGCCAGTTGGCACGGCAAAGTCCCACATAACGGCGGCTTTGACGGTGACGGAAAAGCTCCGGATAATTCCCCGGAGTGGGGGTCAGCACATAGTCAAATCTGCCGATGCGGAAACAGGAGGAGTTCTTGTAGTTGAGCATAAAGGGGAGCGCCCGTCCCTGCAGTCCTTTTTCGCCCGGATAACAGACGCTCCGGTTTCCCAGAAGAGATGTGCAGCGGGGCATGGCACGGTCAGCCAGTTCAGAAGGGAGTCCTTCAAGTTCCATACGCAGCTTCAAGTGAGGATGAAGTGAAAGCATGATAATGAGATAGAGGATTCCTGTTTTCTCCCCTGTGGCATCAATGTGATCCGGAAAAGCTTTGAAGTTGGGCATGACACAGAAAAGCCTGTAAAGATGCCATGCAAGAGATTTGAGCAGGGGCGTTTGCCGGAGTTCGTCTGCGAAAGCAAGAGTTTCTTCCGTCAGGTCTGCAGGGATCTCTGCCAATGCACAACTGCGGCGCAGATACTCTTTTTCAAGGAAAAAAGGCATCACAGGAGTAGTGAGAAAAGAAATTTCACAACCGGCTGTTTCAACACCGTTTCTTTCAAGAAGTTCTTTCAATATCATAAGGGATCTTCCATTTTATAAAATAACAACAAAAACTCCCCTTAATATAGCTCTTTTTAGAACTTTTTTCAAGGGGAGGGGAGAAGCTCTTTTGAGGAAAATCCGCTTTTCTTTTTTACCAGTGGCGTACCGGCATTCCCATGGCTCCGGCGAGACGGTCACGGACAGGGTGGACGGGATGGGTGGATGTGACATGATTTTTCACGAAACCCACAGTAATGCCCCGTTCCCGGTCGGCAAAACCTTCGCCGCCAAGAGCGCCGCCGTGACCGAAAACAGCGTAGTTGTCGGGGGCGTAGGGCAATGCCCAGCCCAGACAGAATTTCGCCCAGGTGGGGGTGAGAGGATCACTCCAATGGCGGCGGAGAATGGTCGCATTTTCAACGGTTTCATCCTTCAGCAGTTTTTTCCCTTCAACGCCGGTGGTGATGGCGGCGTAGATTTTTGCCAGTGATTCAGCGGTTCCAATGCCGTTGGCAGAGGGGATGAAACCATGACGGATCTCAGGCGTTTCAATAAATTCCCGGACCCAATCACTTTCTTTGCCGTCGACTTCGGCGATTCGGGGATCGGCTTCAGCATCGGTGCCAAAGAAAAAGTCTCTCTCAAGCCCCAGTTTTTTCAAGATCTCTTCATTGATGAAATCTTTGAAAAAAACACCGCTTGCACGGGTGGCAAGTTCACCGATGACCCAGGCGAAGGTGACGCCGTGGTAGGCGCACTTTTCCCCGGGAGTATTGGATGGGACCGCTTCGGCGATCTTTTTGCACATGAGCTCCCAGTTGCATCTGTCTCTGACATCGGCAAGTTCCGGCATCGCACTGACGGCAGCACGGTGGGAAAGTGCCTGCCAGACCAAAGTTTCTTCTTTGCCGTTGCAGCCGTATTCAGGCCAATAATCCGCCACGCGGTCGTTGTAACGGATGATCTGCCGCTCCGCAAGAATGTGGAAAGCGGCGCTCATGACTCCTTTGCCGCAGGAGTAAACAGGGAAAAGAGTTTCGGGAGTGACCTTGACGGTGCGCGCCCGGTCGGCGTATCCGGAACAGAGATTGAAGGCAAGTTCGCCATGATCGTAGACCGCCAGCTGAAGACCGCACTCTTCACCGGATTCCACGGCACTGTCAAGAATACTTTGGAGCAGGGGAATATCAAATTTCATTTTTCCAGTTCCTTGATATGAAAAAGCGGAACTCCTTTTCTGAAGAAGTTCCGCATCAGTGGGTCAAACGATTTCCCGGTATCCGCCCAGGAACACAAAGGTGTCGCCGCTTGAGGCAAGTCCATCCAGAAGCCGGATGACCTCAGGAGACCTGGGGGAGGCTTCCAGGTCAAAGTAGAACATGAATTCAAACTCTCTGCCCGGAATGGGACGGCTTTCCAGTTTGGTCAGGTTGACGCCGATGGTGGCGAACTTGGAAATCAAACTGTAAAGAGCTCCGGGACGGTGGGCAGTGGAAAGCATCAGACTGATACGGTCTGCACCGGGAAAGAGCCGCAAATTCCGTGAAATGCAAATGAAGCGGGTCCTGTTGGCGGCGTTATTCTGGATGTCGCCTGTCAGATCGTTGAGTCCGTAGATCTGAGCACAGTTCAGTGAAGCGATGGCGGCAATATCGTTGCGTTCGGATTCGGCAACCATTTTTGCTGCCATGGCGGTGTTGTCGTGAATGGTGATCTTCATACCGGGGTGCTGGTTGAGGAATTCACGGCACTGCAATATTCCCTGTTCGTGTGAAACGATCTCTTTCACATCTTCCAGCTTTACGCCCGGTTTGGCAAGCAGATGGTGGCGGATGGGCATGGAAAGACTTCTGACGATGTAGAATTTATTGCTGCGCATCAGGTCATAGATGGCGTTGACACTGCCGGAGGTGCTGTTTTCAATGGGGAGAATGCCGTATTCGCACAATCCCTGTTCCACAGCCTGAAAAACGCCGGCGAAGTTTCTGAAGTAGACGATATCCGCCTGCTTGAAAAGGCGGTCACATGCCTGCTGAGAGTAAGCGCCTTCCACGCCCTGACAGGCGACGACGGCACGGGTGGGGAAAAGGGTATCCATATCGTTCCGGGCGGCGGTTTCCAGTTCAGCTGCCAGTTTGCCGTTGCCGGAAATAAGGTAACGCTGATAGGAGCGGCTCAGGTCAAAGAGCGTGGTGAAAAGGACGGCGGCACGGTCGCCGAAATCATCACCGGCACGCTTGATCATGCGCAGCCGTTCTTCCCGCTCCCGGGAACTGTCGGTAACGGATTTTTTAGCAGCCATTTTTGCTTTTGCCACTTCGGATGAAACTTTCATCCGTTCAACGAAAAGATCACAGATCTGATCGTCAAGCAAATTGATTTTTTTGCGGCATTCTTCGAGATTCATCAGAGAGCACTCCTCAATACATTTACTTTTTTCATCATTTCATCGAAACTTCCCGGAGTCAGGGACTGGGCACCGTCGCACAGAGCACAGGCGGGATTGTTGTGGACTTCAATAATCAGTCCGTCGGCTCCTGCTGCCACTGCCGCCAGGGAAAGGGGAGAGACATATCTGGCAATGCCGATGGAGTGACTGGGATCAACGATAATGGGCAGATGGCTCAAACTCTTGATGACGGGAATTGCGGAAATGTCAAGAGTGTTGCGGGTCTGAGGTTCAAAGGTCCTGATGCCCCGTTCGCAGAGGATCACCTGATCGTTGCCTGAGGACATGATGTATTCAGCACTCATCAGCCACTCCTGATAGGTGTTGGCAAGTCCCCGTTTCAGAAGAATGGGTTTGCGGGTCTTGCCGATCTGGCGGAGCAGTTCAAAGTTCTGCATGTTGCGGGCACCGATCTGGATCACATCCACCTCTGCGAAAAGCTCCAGCTGTGAAAGATCCATGATCTCAGTGACGATGGGGAGTCCCGTTTCCTTTTTCGCTTCAAGGAGCAGACGGATACCTTCGCCGCGGAGTCCCTGGAAGGCGTAGGGGCTGGTGCGGGGTTTGAAAGCACCGCCGCGGAGCATGGAAGCTCCGGAGGCTTTGACTGCTTTTGCAACGGTGATGATCTGTTCTTCTGACTCCACGGAGCAGGGACCTGCGATCACAGAGAAAAATCCTCCGCCCAGCTTGGCATCGCCGACTTTGACGACAGTGTCATCGGGATGAAATTTACGGTTGGCATCTTTGTAAGGCTCCTGGATACGCTTGACATCTTCAATAATGTCAAGTGCCTTGAGCATTTCCATATCCACCCGTGAGGTGTCGCCGACCAGACCGATAACAGTCTGGTTCTTACCTTCAGACAAATGGGTCTGAAGACCGTGCTGATCCAGAAATTTCCGCAGTGATTCAACCTGCGTTGCACCCGGATTCGGCTTGAGAATAATGACCATGATTACCTTTCTCCTTCAGTCATAAAAAAAGCTCCGTGCGATTTTTTTTTCGCCCGGAGCCGTATCTTGAACGCTGTCTTTCATCGGTTATCAGTGAAACCTTACAGCACGCAAAGACCGGCTCCGCTTGCTAAAAGCAAAACCAGTAAAGTAAAAGCTGCCGTAATAAAACTTGTTCATCAAATAACCTCAGTTAAACTTGTTTTGCTCTAATATAGCACCTTGAAAATACTTTTGCAAGCCCTGAAAATACAAAAAATCAAAATTTTTTTGAAAGCCGGAGGAAATAAAAAAACTCCGCCGGCATCGACCGGACGGAGTTCTGCAGATCTTGAAGATCTCAGCGCAAAGAGAGGATCAAAGACAGAAGTTCATCCAACTTTGCGTGAGTTTGCAGCGGATTGAGCAATGTGAATTTCAAACAGGTATTGCCGCGGCAGACAGTCTGCCCGATGACAACTCCCTTTTCGTGGAGAAGTGTGCGGCGGATACGTTTGTTCATAGTATCAGCATCTTCAGTACTGCCGGGAACGGCAAGCAGACGGAAGACCACAGAACTGATTTCCGGCTTGACGATGACTTCTACATCATCCCGCTTGGCAAGCTGTTCATAGAAATAGGCAGCGTTGTCAATACATGTCGTAATCAGTTCGGACCAGCCCTCTTTGCCGCGCATCCTGAAAGATACCCACACCTTGAGAGCATCAAAGCGCCGGGTGGTCTGCATGGATTTGTTCACCAGATTGATGTAGCCTTCTTCCTCATCCTCTTCCCGGTTGAGGTAGTCGGCGTGGAGTGTCAGCGCTTCAAAGTTGCTCTTGTCTTTGATCAGAGAAGCACTGCAGCTGATGGGCATGAGGAACATCTTGTGGAAATCCACCGTAATGGAGTCACAAGCCCCCAGACCTTCCACCCGTGAAGCGTATTTTTCAGAGAGCACCACACCGCTGCCGTAGGCTGCATCGGCGTGAAGCCACATGCCGAATCCATCACAGATGCTCCGCATCTCTTTCATGGGATCGATGCTGCCGAAATCAGTAGTTCCCACAGTGGCACAGGCACAGAAGGGAAGGAATCCTTCACTGATATCCTTTTCGATCTGTACTCTGAGAGCTTTCATATCCATCCGCATGGCATCATCCACGGGGATCTTTGCCACGGCATCGTAACCAAGTCCCATGAGGTGAGCACTCTTTTCCATGGAAAAGTGGGAGATTTCAGAAGCGTACATCCGGAATTTGCGGAAATTTTCGGGGAGACCGAACTTCTTCACATCCCAGTTGAGTTTTGTGTTGCAGAACCAGTCTCTTGCCAGAAGCAGTCCGGAAAGATTGGACTGGGAGCCGCCGGAGGTAAAGACGCCATCGCTGTTTTCGTCGTATCCGTAAAGTTTGCAGAGATTGCGGATGACCTCCACCTCGATCTCAGTTGCCACAGGCGCCTGATCCCAGGAGTCCATGGACTGATTGAAGGTGGAAAGGATCAACTCAGCGGCGATGGTCTCAAGAAGAGCAGCACTGTGGAGATGTGCCATGTAATTGGTGGACATAGGACGCACCAGATTGGGGAGGATCTTCTCTTTGACTTCAGAGAGGACTTCCTCAAAGCTGCGTCCCTGTGCAGGAAGCAGCTCTTCTGAGTGGACTGCTGAGCGCAGTTCGTAAGGCCCCATACCGGCGTATGCCTGTCCATGGTCTACGGCATCAGCGATGGCGCGGACCGTGGACTCCATCATACGGATGTAGGCATTTTTATCGGCGCTGTCAGGTGTCAGGAAAAGATTATTTTGTGACATCTGCATTGACCTCAAGAACGACTTTTTCATAAATGGAGATCATCGTCTCAAGATCTTCTTTTGTCACATTCAAAGCGCACAGACAGCGCATGACAGAACCGTGACGACCGCCCTTTTCCATGACCAGCTTGTTCTCGAAGCACTTCTTCTGCACAGTTGCGGCGATATCACCGCTGGCGGGGAGTGAACCGAGAGCATCGGGAGTGCCCTTGGGATCGACAAATTCGCAGCCGGACATAAGTCCCTTACCGCGGATATCGCCGATGATGGAAACCTTTTCTTTGAGGGCGAGCATACGCTCTCTCAGATAGTCACCTTTGGCACGGACCTCTGCAAGGAACTCCTCATTGGCGACACGCTCCATAACCACGGTACCGGCGCGCATGGCAAGCTGGTTGCCCCGGAACGTTCCCGCATGGGAACCGGGCTGCCACTTGTCAAGTTCTTTATTGTAAACGACAACTGACATGGGCTGGGTACCGCCGATAGCCTTGGAAACAAGGATCACATCGGGCACGATGTCAGCATATTCAAAAGCAAAGAATTTACCGGAGCGTCCAACGCCGCACTGGATCTCGTCTACGATCATGGGGATACCCAGCTCTTTGGTGACACGGCGCACGGTCTGGAGAAACTCCACAGGAGCCGGAATGACGCCGCCTTCGCCTTGAATGGGTTCAAGGATCACTGCTGCGGGCAGAGTAATGCCGCTTTCGGGATCTTTAAGGGTGCGTTCAAAGTAGTTGCAACAAGCTTTGATACCCGCTTCACCGCCCAGACCGAAAGGACAACGGGAAGAGTAGGGGGAGGGGAAGAAATGCACCTCAGGCATCAGAGCGTGAACTTTGGACTTGGCAGAGAGGTTGCCGGTGAGAGAAAGTGCACCGTGTCCCATGCCGTGATATCCGCCGCCGAATGCGATGACGGAACTTCTGCCTGTGGCAGTTTTGCAGAGTTTGATAGCTGCATCAGTTGCATCGGTCCCGGAAGGACTGCAGAACTGGATCTTGGCGTTGGGCTGAAGTTCTTCAGGAAGAAGAGAGATCAGCGTATGCACAAAACGGTCCTTGACAGGAGTCATCAAGTCAAGAGTGTGCAGCGGAGCATCACTGCTGAGCATATCGATCATAGCCTGATTGATCTCAGGATCATTGTGTCCCAGTGCCAGTGTTCCTGCACCGCAGAGAAAATCCAAATACCGGTTGCCTTCCACATCTTCGATCCACGATCCCTTGGCTTTCACCAGAGAAAACGGGAATTTACGGGGGTAACTTCGCGCATTGGACTCCGTCTGTTCCTGACGGACCATATAATCTGCGTTCGTTACCGGTGTTGCAACACTACCAGCACAAGCCTGACAACCATTCTTAAATGCCATTGCCATGGACCCCTTCTTTGTTCCGGAATTGGAGTACTCTTCCGTTTTTTTTGTTAAAGACAATTGCAGCACTTCACCGAACATTATGAAGTCTGCGGGTTAAATTTTTGTTTTGTCCTCCCTGGACTGTTTTTTGTTTTTTTCAGGGTTCCTGCACGGTGCGGGATTATCCACCGAAAAAAGCGATTCCTAATGTACACTGCATTGAGGATAATATCAAACTGATTTCTTAAAAAAAGTCAAAATTTTATGTTTTTTTTTCATTTTTCCTGATTTTTACCGTTTTCAAGGGGATTTTTTCCGCTCTTCATTCTTGCTGTACGGCACGGTTCAGAAGAATTTTTTTTCCCTGAGGGTTGCCCAGAGCTTTGGTTTGCAGTTCCCGGATGACGGCGACAGCCTGCTGCTCAGAGATACCCGTTTCAACCATGACCGGATTGGCAATGGCATGAGAACAGAAATCCCAGTGACAGATCTCATCCGGCAATTGAGCTTCCTCTGTGTTGGCAGATGAGTTCATACCGAAGTAGACCTCTTGCAGTGTGATGTTCACAAAAACATAGACCACAAACTCTTCCATTGATGCCCTTCTCCTGCCTCTTTGTGCTGACATTTCAAGTACATGCTTCAATATACAGCAGTAAGTACCGGATGTCAAGTTTTTTTTCGGTGCTGCTTGAATTGTTTGAGGGCTTATTGTATATTATCTTTGACGACATACAACTGAGAAAAGGAGATTTTTTTATGGGTATCGGCGACAAAGCCCCGGATTTTGTTTTGATGGACCGGCACGGCAGCAAAGTTTCTCTTTCAGATTTTGCCGGTCATCGGATCGTCCTCTACTTTTACCCGAAAGACAACACCCCGGGATGTACCCGGCAGGCGTGTGCTTTTGCTGAAAATTACCGTGGTTTTCAAGAGCGGGATATCGTTGTTATCGGTATCAGCAAAGACAGTGTTGACTCCCACCGGAAGTTTGCGGAAAAGCACAATTTGCCCTTCATACTGCTTGCAGATCCCGAACTTCAAGCCATAAAAGCATACGGGGTATGGCAGGAGAAAAAGTTATACGGCAAACTTTCCATGGGCGTTGTGCGGACCACCTTCATCATCGCTCCCGACGGCACCATCGAAAAGATCATGCCCAAGGTCAAACCTGACACCAACGCTTCTGAAATATTGGCAGAGCTCAAATGAGCACTTGCTTTCTTGCGGATCGGAATGCCTTTTCAAACTCACAGGATGATTTCAAAATACCTCAGCCCAGTCAAAGCCTCCGCTTATTCGATCCGACGATTTTCAGCCCTTCGCCAATAGTTTTATTTAAGATGGAGGTATTGTTCCTTTGGTTGATGCTTGAAAATTCAAAATTCATTGCTATATTTAGTTGAACCATCACTTTGGCTTACTTAAAATTCAGAATATGCTGTTTTTTTGATGTTTTAATGGAGTTATATTATGAACTATGATTTGATCGTCCTTCTCAGCAAATTGCGGCAAGTTGAGAACATGGACCAGCTGCAGGAGGTCAAAGAGTTTGCCGAAACCGTTCTGCGGCGTGAGAAAAATTATGCCCTTTTGACTTTGATGGCAGTGGCAGACGAGTTCGGTGAGGAAGAAATCACCGGAACTTTGGACAAGCTGCGCAATCATTTGAACAAGTTGTGATTTTTTTCAAATGTGCTGTTCCCCGGATCCCCGGGCAAGCATATTTTGTCTTTTTTTCTTGATTTTTGCTGCGGCGCCTCTTATATTGACTTGCAGGAGTCAATGGAGAGGTTATGAAAAAAATTATTCTTATTGCAGCGTTGATCGCTGTTGCCGCCGTCATTGTTGCGGGAGTCCGCAGCTGCCGCAGTGATTTGATCCTGAAGGATCCCCGTTATGCCCACGGCAATGGCAGGCTGGAGGCTACCGAAGTTTATATCTGTACCAAACTTTCTGAACGGATTTCCGCTATCTATGTCCGGGAAGGGGACTTTGTGGAAAAGGGGCAGCTGCTGGTCGAAATGCAGACGCATGTGCTCAAAGCCTCTCTTGCTCAGGCAAAGGCGCGTCTTGCTCAGGCAAAGGCAGCCAAAGCAAGTTGTCAGGCTGAGTACGAACTGAAAAAGAGCGAAATCGAAGTTGCCCGTGCCGCAATGCTTCAGAAAAAAAGCACTTTTTCCGGAGCAGAAAAACGCTTTCAGAGGATTTCTTCTCTCTTCAAAGATTCTGCCGCTTCAAAACAGCAGTACGAAAATGACGAAACCGCTTTCCTCAATGCCAGAGCTGAGCTGGCAGCGGCTGCCGCCAATGTGAAAAAAAGTGAAGCTTCCCTTTCAGGAGCTCTTGCCGATTTGAAGGGGGCAGATGCCAATATCAAAGCAGCCGAAGCTGATATTGCCCGGATCAATGCCGATATTGCCGACTCCCGGTTGACCGCTCCCCTTGCCGGAAGGATCCAGTACCGTCTGGCTGAACCGGGGGAGGTCCTGGGGGCAGGTGGAAAAGTTCTCAGTCTTGTGGATCTCAGCGATGTCTACATGACATTTTTTCTCCCTGAACGGTCTGCCGGGAAGGTCCGTATCGGCAGTGAAGCAAGGCTTCTGCTGGATGCTCTCAAAGATGTTCCCGTTCCGGCAACGGTCATCTATGTTTCAAGTGTGGCACAGTTCACTCCGAAGACAGTGGAAACTTTGCAGGAAAGAGAAAAACTCATGTTTCGGGTCAAGGCGCGTATTTCTCCTCAACTTTTGAGAAAATATATCCGTTATGTCAAGACGGGCATCCCCGGCGTGGCATGGGTTAAACTTGATCCTGAGGCGCCATGGCCCGGATTTCTCAAGCTCAGATCTGAACGATGAAACCAGTTGTCTTTTGCCGCCATCTTTCTTTTTCCTACGGTTCAAAAAAGGTTTTTGAAGATCTTTTGTTTCAGATCCCTGCCGGCAGCATCACATGTTTCATCGGTCCGGATGGTGCGGGGAAGTCAACGCTCCTTTCGTTGATTTCAGGGACCCGTGCTTTGCAGCAGGGAACTTTGGAGGTACTGGGAACTTGTTTCCGCCATTCCAAACGCAGAACGGCAGTTATGGAAAGAATTGCTTACATGCCTCAGGGATTGGGGAAAAATCTTTACTTCTCCCTGACTGTTGAGGAAAATCTTACTTTCTTTGCTTCTCTTTACAGCGGTGACAAAGAGAACAACCGGAGGCGCATTGCCCTTCTGACCGAGGCTACCGGACTTGAAAAATTTCTCCAACGCCCGGCAGGAAAACTTTCAGGGGGCATGAAACAGAAACTGGGGCTTTGCTGTGCATTGATCCACACGCCTGATCTGCTGATCCTTGATGAACCCACGACCGGAGTCGATCCCCTGGCACGTCGTCAGTTCAGAGAGCTGCTCAGGAATGTAAAAAGGGCACGCCCGCAGATGAGCATCATCATTTCCACCGCCTACATGGATGAGGCCGCCAACAGCGATTTCGTGATCGTAATGGATCATGGGAAACTTCTTGCACAGGGAACGCCTGCCGGATTGCTCCGGCAGACTGAAAGTGAAAATCTTGAATCTGCCTTTATCGCTCTGCTGCCTGAGGAACAGCGCAAAGGTCATAAAAAAATCACGGTCACACCGCAAACTGAGAGTTCCAAAGTGATCATTGAGGCACATCAACTGACCAGAGTATTCGGTTCATTTACCGCTGTTGACAAGGTGAGTTTCCGGATTTTTGAAGGTGAGATCTTCGGCTTTCTCGGTTCCAACGGCTGCGGCAAGACCACGACTATGCGGATGTTGACAGGCTTGCTTCCCCCCTCTTCGGGAGATGCAAAACTTTTTGGTACTCCCGTAACGGACGGGAGTATGGAAAGCAGAAAGATCCTCGGATACATGACACAGAATTTTTCTCTTTACAACGAACTGAGCGTCAGACAGAATCTGCTGCTTTATGCCAGATTGTACGGTATCCCTGAGGAGCAGGTCAGGAAGAGAACTCAGGAGTGTATTGAAAGATTTCAGCTGGAAGATGCCGCTTCGCTGATGCCCGGTTCACTGCCTCCGGGGATACGGCAAAAACTGAGTCTGGCGGCGGCAATACTCCACAAGCCGAGACTGTTGATCCTTGACGAGCCCACATCGGGAGTGGATCCGGTGACCAGAGATAAATTCTGGGAGCTGATACTGGAGCTTTCCCGGAAAGATAAAGTGACCATATTTATTTCCACCCACTTTATGAACGAAGCCCAACGGTGTGACCGTATTTCTCTGATGCACGCCGGAAAATCTCTGGTTTGCGATACCCCGGAGCGCATTGTGAAAATACGCCATTGCAGTGACCTGGAATCTGCTTTTATTTCCTTCCTTGAAGAATATTCCCCTGCTGCTCCTGATAAAAAGGCTGTTCAGGAGTCCCTTCTTTCCTTCGCCGATGTATCTTCCGGGAAGGTCTCCGGTTTGGAAAAATATTTTTCGTTCCGCCGTTTTTTCAGCTGTTTCAAAAAGGAGTTTGAAGAGCTTGTAAGAGATCCTGTCAGAATAACTCTTGCTCTCTTCGGTACCCTGATCCTGATGGTGGTCATGGGGTTCGGGATCAGTATGGATGTGGAAAATCTCACTTTTTCCGTTCTTGACCGCGATAACAGTGAAAGCAGCCGGAATTACATTCTCAATATTGCCGGTTCCCGTTATTTCAAAGAACGTCCGCCGCTGAAAAGTTATGATGAGATGGAGCAGCGCATGAACTCCGGTGAATTGAGCATGGTCATAGAGATCCCGCCCCGGTTCGGCAGGGATCTGGCGCGAAACGCTGATCCGAAAATCGGCGTTTGGGTGGATGGCTCCATGCCCATGCGTGCGGAAACCATCAACGGCTATATCCGGGCGATGCACGCCAAGTGGCTTGCTGAAAGGTCTTCAGCCGGCACCGGGAACACGGCTCCTCAGCTGGATGTTGAGGTGCGTTACAGATACAATCCCGATGTCCGCAGTCTGCCGGCAATGGTCCCCGGGGTGATCCCTGTGTTGCTGATGATGCTCCCTGCTGCTCTGACGGCTCTGGCAGTGGTCCGGGAAAAAGAAAACGGTTCCATCATCAATCTTTATGCAACGCCGTTGACCCGTGCTGAATTTATGCTGGGAAAACAGCTGCCCTACATTATTTTCGGCTCACTGAGTGCCCTTTTCATGGTTGCGGCGGCAGAGACCCTTTTTCATGTGCATGTCAAAGGGAACATTTTTCTTCTGCTTGCGGCATTGGTTCTTTACGCTGCCGCCTCAACAGGATTCGGACTTCTCTGTTCCGCAGTCACCCGCAGTCAGATCGCTGCTCTTTTTCTGACCATGATGTGTACGATGCTGCCTGCTGTTCAGCTGTGCGGGCTGGTGACCCCTGTGGAAACTCAAGGCGTGCTGCCCCGTTTCATCGGGAGCATCTATCCCACCACCTACATGCTGCTGATCAGCCGGGGGATCTTCAACAAAAATCTTGATTTCCGGGAACTTTTTTTTGCCTTCATCTACTTTCTTATTGCCGTTCCCCTTATTGCCGCAGGTGCGGTCTGTCTGCAGAAAAAACAGGAAAAATAAGATGTTGAAGAGCTGTTTCAGGAGCATATTCCATCTCGGTCTGAAAGAGTTTGCCGGGGTCTTCCGTGACCCGCTGCTTATGGGATTGATCGTTTACTCTTTTTCACTGGGGATCTATATCAGCGCCAATGCCAAACCGGATTCTCTGCACAATGCCGCCATTGCGGTGGTCGATGAGGATCGTTCCCCACTTTCCCGGCGCATCACAGATGCGTTTCAACGCCCCATGTTCGCCAAAGTTGTTCAGATAAGCCGCAATGAAACGGATCCTGAAATGGATAAAGGACGTTATACCTTCGTTCTTGT
Source organism: Lentisphaeria bacterium (assembly GCA_017457065.1). Classification (GTDB taxonomy): domain Bacteria; phylum Verrucomicrobiota; class Lentisphaeria; order Victivallales; family Victivallaceae; genus UBA1784. The sequence continues at coordinate 1,071 of JAFTIE010000041.1, read as the reverse complement.
CATTCCTCCTGATTTTCAAAAGGACCTGATAGCGGGGCGCAAGGCGGAAATTCAACTCAACGTGGATGCCACCCGGATGTCCCAGGCGTTTACCGGCGCCAACTATATCCAGCAGATAATTGAAGAGGAAACTGCCCATTACACAAAAAAACGCCCTGAGCCTTCTGCTGCAGAGTTGGTCATGCGCAACTCTTTCAATCCGAATTTGCAGCAATTCCGTTTTGCCTCTGTCGTGCAGCTCATCAGCAGTATCACTCTTCTTGCCGTGATCCTCACCGGTGCGGCACTGATCCGGGAACGGGAACACGGAACTTTGGAACATTTGCTGGTTCTGCCTTTGAACTCTTTTGAGATCATGGCAGCAAAGGTTTGGGCAATGGGAGTTCTGGTACTTGTGGCGGCGGGGCTTTCTCACTATCTGGTCATCGGCATTTTCATGAAAGTTCCAATGGCGGGCTCCCGGCTGCTTTTTACAGCCGGAATGGCACTTTATCTTTTTGCGGTAACTTCCATCGGCATATTTCTGGCGTGTGTCGCAGAAAACATGCCTCAGCTGGGGATCTTGCTCATACTGGTACTCATGCCTATGGAAATGCTTTCCGGAGGCATGACCCCTCTTGAAAGTATGCCGGAACTGCTGCAGAAGGTCATGCTGATTTCTCCTGAAACTCAGTTTGTGAGCTTCTGTCAGGGAGTCCTTTACCGTGGAGCGGGCATCAAGGCTGTGTGGCAGGAGATGCTCTCTCTCTTCCTCATCGGCAGCGCTCTTTTTGCAGGAGCTTTGTTCCGGTTCCGGCGCAGTGTGACCTGAGTCGTTTTTGAAATAAGTTGCTTTAAAGTCTGAAATTGTCTCTGAAGCGCCTTGAAAATTAATTCCCCCGGAGTTATAGTAATACGCAGAACATACATTGATCGATCAGCGTTATATAAATGAGGCAATTTCAAAACTCCTCAAAATTGTCAAAGCGCCCTCGCTTCGATCTGATAAAGGGAGCGTTTTCGGCTGTTACCTTGCAGGTAGCAGCCTCAAACTACCCTTTACAGCTCTTTGCGAATGACATCTTTGCCATT
>JAFTIE010000003.1 GCA_017457065.1 Lentisphaeria bacterium | reverse complement strand
CCTTTATCGGGAACAGCGCCATTAAAAATCAGGGAAGCCGCTTTCGTTCCCCCATGGCAGGAAGCAGAAGGGGCACATTGTGCGTTTTGGCAAGTTCGCAAATTTTATTGATGGATTCATAATAAGGATGCATGGCAAGATCAAAGACGCCCCAGTGGATCGGCAGCAGCATTCTGCCCCGCAGCTCTTGGAATTCCCTGATGACCTCGTGGGGGAAACTGTGATTATGGGGCCACCTTTCGTTCCAAGCATCTATTTCAAGGCAGACCAGGTCAAAAGGACCATGTTCTTTGCCGATTTGAGCAAAGTGTCTGCCGTAACCGCTGTCGGCGCCGTAGAAGATTTTTTTGCCGTTGCGCTCAAAACTGAAAGCGCTCCACAATGTGGTAAAACGGTCATCAATGGTCCTGCCTGAAAAATGTCTTGCAGGATGGGCGACGATCTTAACTCCGGAAACAGTTGTATAATTGTTCCAGTTCATCTCAATGATACGGTTGGCAGGGATGCCCCAGCCCCTCAGACGGGCTCCTACGCCAAGAGAGGTCACGATGGGGAACTTTTTCTTTCTGAAAGCCCGGATCGTTTCGTATTCAAGATGGTCATAGTGATCGTGGGAAATGACCACGAAATCCAGCTCCGGGATCTCTTCCCGGGGGAGGGGGGATGGCACAAAACGGCGGACGATACCGGGGAGAGGGGCAGCGTTGCCGAAAACAGGATCCACCATGAAACGGACTCCCCCCAGCTCAAAGATCAATGAGGAGTGCCCCAGCCAGCACACATTGAACTCCTCAGGACGATCGGGAAAACTTTTACGGATCAATTCCACTCTGGGGTAGGGGCGGCGGGGGGCGTTGGGTGAGGAGAACAGGAATCGGAAGAACCCGGCACCCTTTGCCATTTTTTCCGTATTCATCGCAACCTGCTCAAGATTCAGAAATCTGCCGTTCCGGTAATTGGGGAGTTTTGCGAAAAATTTCTGCTCAGAAGGATCAGGAGCTTTGCCGATCCGGGTCAAAGCATAACATGAGGCACATCCGGCTGCAAGGAACAGAAAAAGCAGAATAAAAAAAATGGATCTCAAAAGAAAACGGCGCTTATTATTTTTTTTGTCGCCCATAAAACTCATTCCCTTCTTATATTTCACCATGAGACAAATTGGCGGCGGAACAGGCACAACGGTCGTCGAGAGAACGCTGGAGTTTGTTCATCATCCTGACAATGAGCACAAGCTCTTCCTTTGAAAAATCCCCCAACATGATGTTCAACAGTTCCCGGTATGGCCCCTCCAATTCCTCCAGAAGTTTTTCTGCCGAATGGGTCAGCTGCAGATGATAACTGCGGCGGTCCTTTTCGGTTTTGATCCGTTTCAGGTGTCCGGCTGATTCCATGCGGTCAACAAGTCCCGTCAGGTTGGATTTGTCAACAAGAAGCCATTCACTCAACTCCTTTTGTGTCATGGGGTGATCGGCATGTTTCAACAGCATGAGCACAGTAAACTGCGCCTCAGTGGTCGGCCGGTTCCTGAAAAATTGTCTGGCGGCATTTTTCAGCATAATGCCGGTATTGAGTATCCCGTTGAAGGCATCGTGGACAAGGTTTGGATCTTTTTCGTTTGACATTGGTGCTGTGGAACTCCTCTTTACCGGCTTTTTCTCAGTTGGGATAATATAGCATACATCAGTTGATATGTCAAGTATTTTTTTCAGAGGCTGTTTATCTTGACAAAAAGTATTTTTTGTTCTATATTATATAAACTGTAAAAGAAACAATGTTTCAAAGGAATCTGATAATGAGAAGTGATATCATGAAATCAGGGTTGGAACGGGCTCCGCACCGTTCCCTGATGCACGCAACCGGAATCAAAGCAGAAGAGATACAGCGTCCGTTTATCGGCGTATGCAACTCTTACACCAATATCGCCCCCGGGCACTGCCATTTGAATAAAGTCGGTCAAATCATCTGCGATGAGATCCGTGCGGCAGGGGGCGTGCCCTACGAATTCAATACCATCGCCGTCTGTGACGGTATCGCTATGGGACATCAGGGGATGAAATATTCACTTCCCAGCCGTGAAATCATCGCCGACAGTGCGGAAAGCATGGGCATGGCACACCCCTTTGATGCCATGATCTGCATCCCGAACTGTGACAAAGTGGTGCCGGGAATGCTCATGGGCGCCATGAGATTGAATATTCCCACCATTTTCGCTTCCGGCGGTCCCATGCTGCCCGGAAAGAAATTCGACTTCACCAAGTCCGAAACAGACCTTATCAGCGTTTTTGAAGGCGTCGCAGGAAAGAAAACCGGCAATATTTCTGAAGAGCAGCTGGCTGAACTTGAATGCGGCGCCTGTCCGGGAGCAGGTTCCTGCTCCGGCATGTTTACTGCAAACAGCATGAACTGCCTCTGCGAAGCTCTCGGACTGGCATTTCCCGGCAACGGAACTATCGCCGCCACCTCTCAGGAGCGTGTCGAATTCTGGAAGAAAGCCGCACGGCGTGCCGTTGAAATGGCTAAAGATCCCAATGCGCTCCCCGCTAAAGCCTACGCTACTGAGAGCAGCTTTTTCAACGCTCTGGCTTTGGATATGGCAATGGGCGGCAGTTCAAATACCGTCCTTCACACCCTTGCAGTGGCAACAGAAGCCGGTGTCAAGCTGGATCTCAAACTCATCGACGAAGTCAGCCGCCGTACCCCCAATATCTGCAAAATCTCTCCTTCCAGCACCTATCACATGATAGATCTGCACAATGTTGGCGGTATCATGGCGATTTTGAAAGAGATCAGCAAGGTTCCCGGAGCTTTGGAGGGTAATGCCCCCACGGTTTCCGGCAAGACTTTGGCAGAGGCTTTTGCCGATGCGCCTGCTCCCGACGGAACGATCATCCGGACCCTTGAGGAGCCTTACAGCAAGTCTGGAGGCCTTGCGATCCTTTTCGGTAATCTTGCAGAAAGAGGTTCTGTGGTCAAAGCCGCCGGTGTGGATCCCAAGATGCTGACCCACCGGGGACCGGCTGTGATCTTTGAAAGTCAGGAAGAGGCTTGTGAAGGCATCCTTGCCGGTAAAGTCAAGCCCGGTGATGTGGTGGTGATCCGTTATGAAGGCCCCAAAGGGGGACCCGGTATGCAGGAAATGCTGGCTCCCACAAGTTATATCATCGGCAGCGGTCTGGGAGACAGTGTGGCGTTGATCACCGACGGCAGATTTTCAGGAGGAACCCACGGTGCATGTATCGGACACATCAGTCCTGAAGCCGCTTCCGGCGGTACGATTGCTCTGGTGGAACCGGGGGATATCATTGATATCGACATCCCCAACAGAACTTTGAAATTGGAGGTCCCCGCAGAAGTTCTGGCTGAACGCAGGAAAAACTGGCATCCTCCTGTAAAAGAACTTTCGGGATATCTTTTGCGTTACTCCCGGAATGCCACCGATGCTGACACCGGCGGTGTTTTGAAATAAGAAAATAATGAGCGGCTCTTTCAAAGTTTTTTTAAGGACTTTGAAAGAGTTTTTTTAACAGAAAAACAGGAGTTTATTTTATGAAAGTCAGATTGTTGCTTCTTCTGCTGCTGGCATGTGCCGTTTTGACGGCAAAGAGTTTCAAGAGCGGAAGCCACGCCCTTGCCTATGAAATAGACAAGGCAAAAAAGAGTATGAAGATCATTGCTGAAACGGCTTATGACCCCAAAAAAGATGAAGGTACCAGTGTTTACACTCTGCATTGGGCTCCGGGGACCGTCTTCAAAATCAAGAATTTTGTTCCCTTTGCTTCAGTGAAACCCGGGACTGTCTGCGAGATTTTCCTGTATAAAAAAGATGAGCAGCTGCTCCGCCAGGGAAAAGTTTTTTCCACCCGCAGGATCGAATTTGATCCTGCGGCAAAGAAGGTGCGAGTGGGGATTCGTCCCCGGAAACTTATTGCGCCTGTCTACCCGTTAGGGAAGGGTAGGGGAGAGGTTGAGTTCAACGGAAAAAGGATCAAATTCAGGGGCCCTCTTACAGTTGGTGTTTTTGCCAAAGGCAGCGTTGACGATATCCAAAAGGGAGAGGACAAACTGCGCATCTGGGGGAAAATCTCAGAGAAAAAGTTTGTTATTTCCCAGGTGATCATTTCCCGGGAGGCGCGTCCCAAACTTGATCCAACTCTTCCCAGCGTTCTGGTGATCGGCGACTCCATCAGTATGAATTATGAGAAAGCCTTACAGGCTGCTCTTGCGAAAAAAATGAATTGCCAGCGTATTGAAGGCAACTCAGGAGACAGTATCCGGGGCAACTCTGCTTTGACCATGTGGCTGCGTGATGTTCCCGGAGCCAAAAGCCGCTGGGCTGTGGTCGTGCTGAACCACGGACTCCACGATTTGAAGCAGAAGGCTGACCCAAAAACTAAAAAGTTCAATGAAAAACATCAGGTCGAACCTGACGTTTATGCAAAAAATATCGACCGTCTGTTGAAATACCTGACCTCCCGCAACTACAAGGTGGTCTGGGTCACAACAACTCCTGTTCCCGGCAGCTCCTACGGTGCATTCGCCCGCAGGAAAGATGAAGATCTGGTTTATAACAAAGTGCTGGTTCCTGTGCTGAAAAAGTACCCTCAGGTCACAGTTTGTGATTTGAATGCCACGGTCAGGAACTCCAAAGTCTTTGATGAGTGGCGTAAAGGCACCAATGTTCATTTCAACAAAGAAGAGGAAAGAAAAGTCCTTGGGGATGCTGTTGCCGCCGCCATCATGAAGGCTTACAATAAAAAATAAAAAACGACACCGGTCTTTTGTGCCGGAAATAAAAGTTCCCGGAACTGTCAAAAGTTCCGGGAATTTGTTTTTAAAAGGAGTAACAGGGCAGGGGGGATCTCATCAGAAAATGAAAAATCCCGGAACTGTCAAAGTTCCGGGATCCTTTGTTGTTTACACAGTGCGTAAACAGGGCAGGGGCGCTTAACGCTTGACGCGGGCGTTACCAGCCCAGATGCTCCAGACCTGCTCTTCGTCAGCGGGCTGACCGTAGTCGGTCAGGTGGGTGGTGGCAAGAGCACCGGTAGCCCATCCGAACTGAATCCATTTTTCAGGCTCCCAGCCCTTGAGGATGGAGTAGAGGAATCCGCCCACAAATCCGTCACCGCCGCCGATACGGTCCAGGACGTGGATCTCACGGGGCTCAACAACGGACCATTCGCCGTTGATGTTGGTGATGGCACCCCAGAGGTGGCAGTTGGTGTTGACGACCTGACGCAGAGTGGTGGCGAAAGCATAGGCGTTGGGGTAGGCGGCCTTGACACGGGTGACCATCTCTTTGAAGTTCTCGATCTTTTCGGCGATACCTTTGCCGCCGGCTTCGGGACCCTGGATCTTCAGGCAGAGCTGGAAGTCTTCTTCGTTGCCGATAAGAACGTCAGCAAGACCGGCGATCTCAGCAAAGATGGCGGAAAGTTCCTCTTCACGATCTTTCCAGAAAGAAGCACGGTAGTTCAGGTCAAAGGAGATCTTGGAACCGTATTTCTTGGCAGCACGGGCGATTTCAAGGCAGAAACGGCTGGTGTCGGGAGAAAGTGCGGCGATCAGACCGGAAAGGTGAACGATCTGAACACCTTCCTGACCGAAGATACGATCGAGGTCGAAATCTTTGACGTTGAGCATACGTCCGACTTCACCGGCGCGGTCGTTCTGGACCCGGGGACCACGGCTGCCGTAGCCGCTGTCAGCCAGGTTAAACTGGTGACGGAATCCCCAGGGACCGCCCTGCTCGAATTCGGGACCTTCGTAGTCCATGTGACGGCTGGCGAGATTGTCCTTGATCATACGGGCAATGGGGCTGCCTTTAACGAAAGCGGTCAGAACCTTGACGGGCAGACCGAGATATGAGACGACGCTTGCAACGTTGGTTTCAGCACTGGTGACCTGCATCTTGAACATATCGCTGCAGTGGAAAGGCTGAGCATCAACGGGGGTGAGACGGATACCCATACTGGTGGGGACCAGCAGAGCATACTTGGCATCTTTTTTGAGTTCCAGAGACATTTGTTTGATTCCTTTTTTGTTTGTCTGAAAACAAGACCACTTCATAATATAACATACCATTTGTAAAAAGCCAAATCAAAACTTGATGAATTTACAAAAAATTTTCATACCCTCGCGCGCCCGCGTCTTTAGATTTAATACAGCTGTTTCTTCATTTTGTGTTTTACCTGATCTCAAAAACTGCCCCTTTACAGAAGACTCTTTTTCAGCAACGCTGAGGGCAGGGCATTGCAGCTGCAATCAATCCCCCTCTGGAAAGAAAGCCCTTTACAGTGCCCCGGAAAATAAGGAAAAAGAATATTCTTATAACGTCGCATAATGTATGTTATGTTAAGTTAAATGGGGATGTGTGTGGATATGTGTGAATAGTAACATCTTTATCTGCAGTCTATTACAGATATGTGAATGAGCGTTGTTAATAACTTGATAATGAAAAAACACATGGTTAACGCCTTTTTCAGAGGAGGATCCATGTTGCGGGAAAAAATTACCGGCACCTGTGGTGTTGGTTGGAAGATGAAAGAGATCTGGACTTTTTGGCAGCTGACTGCCGGGAGAGAACGATGATGTTGTGATGTCAGAGCAAATGTAAAGATATGATTTCTGCGGCAACAGATCAAAAGAAGGCAGACTCGTAAAGCCCCCCCTCCCCTCGCGAATAAAACAGACAGCCAAAAAAATCCGGAAGAGTTTTTAAGAAATGGTCTCTTCCGGATTTTTGGGTTTAACGTCTGCCGTGAACTCTGTGGTGTCCGTGATGACGGCGTGGCGGAGGAGGGGCAGGGCGATAATGATGGTGGCGGGGCGGCGGCGGACAGTGGCGGATCACCGGGGGAGGCGTCACCAACACAGGCGGAGGTGTGACCACTGCTGCCGGAGCTCTGAGTGCTGTGTTGACAAGTCCGATGATATTGGCTGCCAACCTGACTCCGTCATTTCCTCTATGGTGGGCTCCTCTGCCGTGATGAGGTCCAGCCATTGCAGGAACTGTGCAAATTGCTGCGATCCCCAGAACCAATGCGATTTTCATAGCTTTCATTGTCTATATCCTTTCTTTTTCTATTTTCTACGCGCGACCATTTATCGCGCTCGTTCCAACCCTATAACGCACCGGGAATATAATTTATTGTTCCTTATTGTTAAAATTTCCTGAATATTTGTTTTTTTTTATAAATTCCCTATGGAAAAACATTATTTTACGGAATAAAGTTTATCTGTTGTAGAAAAAAGAGCTTTTATGTGCTATAGTATAGGAAGTACATCGATTTCAACTTATGTGTAATAAAGGAAGGTTTTATTTGAAATGAACTATATCAATGAACAGATAAAAGGCTATCTTGCCAACAGCTCAATGATCCGCAGGATGTTTGAAGCCGGTATCGAGCTTAAAAAGCAGTACGGTGCCGACAATGTATTTGATTTCAGTCTGGGAAATCCGGATCTCCCCCCTCCCCCGCAGGTCAAAGAGGCATTGGCTGAAATCGCTGCCGCTGCCGATCAGCCCTTTGCCATGGGATATATGCCCAATGCAGGATTCCCTGAACTGCGCAAGCAGCTTGCGGAACAGATCTCCTTTGAACAGCAGTCAAAGATCGAAAGTTCCAACGTTGTGGTTTGCTGCGGTGCCGCCGGGGCTTTGAATGTCTTTTTCCGTGCTGTCCTCTCTGCCGGAGATGAGGTGTTGTGCCCCTCCCCTTACTTTGTTGAATATGGATTTTATGCCGGTAACTACGGCGGCAAATTGAAACCCGTTGCCACTCTTGAAGGATTCAAACTTGATGCAGAAGCTTTCAAAGCTGCTGTCAACAGCTCCACCCGTGCCATTATCCTCAACTCACCCAACAACCCCACAGGCAGGATCTATACCGAAAGCGAACTGGAAGCTGTCGCCGCAGTGGTCAAAGAAGCTGAAGAACAGTTCGGCCGCCCCATCTATGTGATTTCTGATGAGCCCTACCGTTTCCTCAACTTTGACGGCGAAGAGATCCCCCCCTTCTTCGGACTTTTCAGTCATGCCGTCATTATGGGCTCCTGCTCAAAGAACCTCTCTCTGGCAGGGGAACGCATCGGTTATATCGCTGTTGACAACTTTGACGGTGCCGATGAGGTGATGAATGCCCTGATCCTCTGCAACCGTATCCTGGGGTTTGTCAATGCGCCCATCGTGGGACAGAAGATCCTTTCAAAATGTATCTCAGCGCAGGTCGATCTCAACATCTACCGTGAACGCCGCGATGCCATGGCAAGGGTCCTTGACAACGCCGGGATCGACTATTTCATGCCCAAGGGCGCCTTCTACTTCTTCCCCAAATCACCCACGGCTGATGAACAGATCTTTATTGATGCTCTGCTTTCAGAAAGAGTTTTGGCTGTTCCCGGAAGAGGTTTCGGGGCTCCCGGTTATTTCCGGACTGCTTTCTGTGTTGACAAATCCATTATTGAGAGATCCGCTGAAGGATTCAAAAAGGCTGTTGAAAAGGTCCGGTAACTGAAAATGGCTATTATTTTTGCGCTCTGCTGCCTGGGGTGTTCGGCGATCAATGATTTTGTCTTCAAGCTTTTTGCTGACCGTCCCATGTCCAGAGGGATTTTTTTCAGCATTATCGGTGTGATCATGACTCTGACCACGGCTTTTACAGTGGACTTCAAGGCTTTTGAAGCAAATTTGACCAACACCCTTATATGGGGATGTGCGGGAGCATTTTTTTCCATCGCAGGAAATATTTTGCTGATCGAAGCCATGGGGAAACTCAGTGCCGGGATCTGTTCGACGATCTACCGCTTGAATCTGATCTTTGTGGTTCCGGGTGCAATACTCTTTTTCGGTGAGAAACTGTCACTCATGCAGCTTTGCGGCGTTACGGCAGCTGTTCTGGCGATCCTGCTCTTTTCATGCAGTACCATGTCCGGGGAAAGAAAGTCCTCTCTGGCAGGCATGGTCCTGATTATTTCTGCTTCGCTGCTGCGTGCCGGAATGGGGCTCTCTTATAAACAGGCGTTTATTTGCAATGTTGAAGAGCCGGCAATGGTTTTTATCAACGGTCTTTTCTGGGTGTGCGGCGGTTTGATTTACGCTTTTGGCAAAGATAAAAAGATTAAAATGCCGGATTTGCCGACTCTTGGATTCGGCACTGTTTCCGGGCTTTTTGTTGCCGGGATCGTTTTTTTTATGGCAAAGGCGCTTCAGGCGGGGGCCGCCGGTGTGGTGCTTTCCATCGCTCAGATGAGTTTTCTCGGAACTTTGCTTTTAAGTGTGATCTTTCTCAAGGAAAAACTTGAGAAATTCAAGATTGCCGGTATCGTTTGCGGTATTGGTGCGATCCTGCTTCTGGCTTTGAAATAATATGGAGCGGATCATAAAAACCGGTGTCACCTGGAACGGCGAAGGGTTGACACTTGCTCATTACCTTGCCGGACGCTTTACCTACCGTTCTCTTGAAGAGTGGGCTCAGAGGATCTCAGCCGGTGAAATCACTGTCAATGGGCAGCTGACGGCTCCTGACTGCACCTTGAAGCTCCACGATGTCATAGAATACCGTCCGGGGGATATTGAAGAGCCACCGGCGGATCTTGACTGTAAGGTCGTTTATGAAGATGATTCCCTTCTGGTCATTGACAAACCGGGGAATCTCTGTGTACATCCTTCGGGACCTTATTTTAAAAACACTTTGTGGTATCTTCTGAAGGAGCGTTTCGGTGATATCCATCTTGTCAACCGTCTTGACCGGGAAACTTCGGGACTGCTGATTGCTGCCAGAGATCCCAAATGTGCGGCAAAACTTGCAAAAATGCAGAATGCTGTCCGGAAAGTTTACATGGTGATGGTCCACGGAGAGATGCCGGAGCATATTTCAGCCAAAGGTTTTCTTTTTGACGATGCGGGAAGCAATGTGCGCAAAAAACGCAAATTCGCCCCCGGTGAACGTCCCCCTGCGGGAGCGTTGAAAATTGAATCCAGCTGGACTGAAATCAGCTGTCTGGAACAAATAAACGGATTTTCTCTGGCTGCGGCAGAGTTGAAAACAGGCCGGATGCACCAGATCAGAGCAACCATGTATTCTTCCGGCTTCCCGGTGGTTGGGGATAAACTTTACGGACTTGATGAAAATCTCTTTCTCAAGCTGCGTACAGACTCTTTGACTCAGGAAGATAAAGCGCTGCTGCGCCTTCCCTGTCAGGCTCTCCACTCCGCCAGACTTGAGTTTCTGCACCCTGAGTCCGGGGAAAAACTTATTTTTGACTCCCCCTGCCCTGAGGCATGGCGCTCCCCTGCCCTGCCGGACTGGCAGACAAAGAAGATTCCGGACGCTCTTTAAAAAGCAGTTCGCATTTGACGAATCCTGACTTGACCGGCACGCTCCATACGGTGCCGGTTTTTTGCGACCATGCCGGGAACAAACCGAAAAACCAGCTGTATTCAAGTTTTTTTACATTTCCGTCAGGGAATGTCAGACGGATCACAAGATCATAGTCGGCACGGAGCTGCTCCCGGATATGAAAATGAAACATTCTTCCGTCGTAACGCCCGCTTATACTTTTCATTCTGGTAGGGATCGGGATCCCTGCAGATTTGTCGAAGCGCTCTGCTGTTACATTGAGAGGTCTGACATGGTGAGGCTCCGTTGTATTTTTTGCGATCCTGAGCAGAACAAGCTGTTTGCCGTACCAATTGACATGAGTTACGGGGCGGCATAAGGGATCCCTGTAAAGTTTATGTCTCAAAGGTTCTACTGACGCCGGGGGCTCAAAAGGATCATGGAGATCCAGCAGCAGCCAGTCTCCCGGTTTCCATGGCGTATTGAGAGAAGCTGTCGGGTAATCAAACATGAAGTGACCCCGCAATCTTCCTGTAACAAGAAGCCGGGGGAGATCAGAAGGAAGATTCTTTTTCAGAAAT
>JAFTIE010000040.1 GCA_017457065.1 Lentisphaeria bacterium | reverse complement strand
TCCTGTTACGATCCCCGGATAACCGGGACCAAGCCCATGCGGGGGAAAACCAGCCCTTGCCTCCTGCAGTCTGCCGCAATCGGTAATGGAATCACCTTGAAAGAGTATCTTGTAATTTGCCATTTTATTTGAACTCCATTTTTATTTGTTGCCGCACTTTGACCAGACCAATGCGTATTTTCCGGACAGCATCCAAATACGCCCCCACACTGCTTTGCACCTTCTCTGCCTCATTGCTGGAAAATCCTTTGTAACGCACTTTGGAACGGGGGTTCATTAATTTGGCATTTGCCCTCTCAAAGGCTTCAATATTGGCGGAGATCCTCTCAGCCAGCCAGCGCTCATATTCGATCAAATCAACGTTGCTCAAAGTAGGGTACACCTTCGGCTGCCGCTTGGAACGGCGACCTTTATTCTTTCCCCCCTCCTGCGTTTCTTCTTCAGTTTCTTTCTTTTCCCGCAAAAATTCCCGATACGCTCTGGTGTATTCGGACATGGCGGTACTTTTCATATTGAATCTGAACGCCTGTACCACAGCAGGCTTCATTTTCCCGTAATTATTGTTCAATACATTCAAAGCCTGATCAAACTGGACCAGCCGTTGTTTACGGAGTTTTCTCAGCTGATCAACGATACGGTACATATTCGATCTGAATTTTCCAAGACGCTTGCTCACAGTCCGGTAGTATTCCCCGGAGGGATTACGCTGTGCCAGCCAGTACTCTTTTTCCAAAAGGTCAAGCTGGCGGGCAACATCATCCAGCAAATCAGCGCGCAGAGCGGCACAAAAGCAAAAGATCAACAACATGAAAAATGTTTTTTTCATTTCATCTTCGCCCTTTCAAAGTAGAAAAGTTTTTCAGTTGATCTTCAGCTTGGAAATGATCTTTTCGGCAATTTCCGCCATCTTGCCTTCCGGATAGGCGAGCTGACGCCAGTTCCAGTGGAAATCATCTTCCACGCCCCGGGGAACGACATGGAGATGGGCGTGCATGACCACCTGACCTGCGGCGAGCCCGTCGGCAAGATGAAGATTGTAACCATCCATATCCAGTTCCCGCTTCATGGCGATACCGATGCGTGAAGCAACTTTGAACATCCTTCCGGCGGTCTCTTCCGGAATCGTTGAAGCTGATTCATGGTGTTCCTTGGGGATAACCAGAGTGTGACCGAAGTTGATGGGGGAAATATCCAGAAAGGCATAGACCAATTCGTCCTCATAGATCCTGGTTGAGGGGATCTCCCCGTTGATGATCTTGCAAAAAATACAGCTGCTCATGATTTAATCCTCCTTGAATAATTCTATTATTGACTCACGGCTGCCGAAAACGGTCATCTGATCCCCCTTTTCCAGCCGGGTGGCGGGGCCGATGGGAACATATTGAGAACTGCCGTTTTTACGCAGCAGTAATGCGTTTACATTGTAACGTTTACGCAAATCCAACTCCAGAAGCGTCTTACCGGAAAACTTGGATGTAACAACAACTTCCGCTATGGTAGAACCTTTAAATTCCAGAATATCGTGGATATTGCTCCATGTCAGACGGCGGCTGAGACGTTCAGCCACATCCTGCTCGGGCTGGATGACCTCGTCTGCTCCCAGCCGGTAGAGGATCTTTTCCTGCACATCACTGGTGGCTTTGGCAATGATTTTCTTAGCTCCTTCCTGCCTCAAGTGAGTCAATGCAAGGATCTGATCTTCAAAGTGGGAACTCATCCCCAGTATGATCACATCAAATTTCCCGACGCCCAACTCTTTGATGGCTTCGGGATTGCTGACATCTGCAATGACTGCTTCTGCCACCTTGTCCCGCATATCATCGATACGCCCGGGATCAATATCGCACACCAGTACAGTATTTCCCAGATCACTCAAAGAATCTGCCAGCTTTGTTCCAAAGGTGCCAAGCCCCAAGATCGCATAACTGTTGCCCATAAACTTCAGTACTCCTCAAAAAATTACCCGATAATAATACGCTCTGTGGGATATTTCAGCTGCCCGGGCTTTTCCCTGCCTAAGAGAAAAAGCAGTATCGTGAAAGGTCCGAGGCGGCCTATGATCATAAGCAGTATGACAAAGAGTTTACCATCTGCATTCAATTTTCCGGTGACTCCCATGGAAAGTCCGGTAGTCGTAATGGCTGATGCGGCTTCAAACATGGAGTCAAGCAAGGGGATATCTGACGGATTTATCATGTGAAGAATCGTCCCCCCCGCAAAGAAAAGCATCAGAAAAATAATCATCATGGTAAATGCACGCAGAACCACTTCCATTCCTACAGAACGTTTGAAAATCAGCACCTCGTGATTTCCCTTCAGTGTGTTGCGGAACGCGGCAAAGGCAACGGCAGCAGTAGTGACCTTCATGCCTCCGGCAGTGGAGCCGGGAGCTCCGCCCAGAAGCATGAGAACCATGACCACCAGAGCAACACCGGGCGACAGAAAGGCGGTTCCCTGAAGAGTGGAAAAACCGGCAGTTCTGGAAAAAGCAGAGAGACAGAACGCATCGAAGAAAGAAAGAGGAGTCCCATGGTCAAGGCTCAACACCATCACCAGAAAAGTTCCCGCTGCCAACAAGATGGCGCTGGTGCTGAGCACCACTTTGGAGTGGAGCCGTAAAGAATAACGCCTCTTGTTGAACCATTCAAGGAGATCATAGATCACATAGATCCCAAGTCCTCCCAGTATGACCAGAACTGCCATAGTCAACTGGACAAGTTCATTTGTTTTCCACAAACTGCCGGGAATCGGGGAAAATCCGGCATTGCAAAAGCCGTTGACACTGAGAAAAAGCGCATACCATGCGTTGGTCAGATATCTTTCAGGAAGCAAAAGCTCACTGACCCCGAATCCGGGACCTGTGGGATCGTTGAACATAAGTCCGATATAAATCAGCACCGCCCCCACACCTTCACAGACCAAAGCGTAACGGACAACGATCTTCGTCAGTCCCTCCGTCCCTCTGAGAGTGAAGTTGTCGTTTAAATTGGAAAGCATCAAGGTGTTGCTGAAAGACAATCCCCTTCCCAGAGAAAGGAGGATCGACGCACTCAAAGTCATGATACCGATGGCACCCAGTTGAACCAATATAAGTAAAATCAACTGTCCGGCAAAGGAAAATTCGCAAATCTCGTTGGTGGCAAGACCGGTGACACAAACGGCGCTGACCGCCATAAAAAAAGAGTTGATTAAGGGAAAGTTTCCTTCCGCAGTCACAAAAGGGAGCGAAAGCAACGCCGTTCCGCACACGATCATAGCGGCAAATGTTGCCAGAAAAATAAGCTGTCCTCTTTTGACATGTGATATAAGCATAAAACTTTACCAGGCCTCAGTACAGGCATCAACAATTTTTTTAGAGGCATCCCATAAGGCTTGTTTCACACCATTCCTCCGTGCATTTTCCAAATCAATGACATGGTCAAACATAGCCGTTCCGGTCACAGTGGCGGGACCGATCAGGGGTTTGACTCTTCCGGGCAATATAACTGAATACTGCACTTTCACATTTACACGATAGTAATCCGGCAAAAATTCATCTAAATCATCGTCATCTGTGTCCCAGGATACTTCAGAGAAAAGCGCTTCGACGACTCTGGCGTGAATGATACAATCAGCTTTGCTTTCATTCAGAAGCTTGTAAGTACCGTCAGTAACGATCCTTTCGCAAAGGGAGGCACGCAAATTTCCTGCAGCATTGAAAAGCAATGTCTCATTGACCACAGGAGCCACAGCCAAACTGCTGATCTGCGGATGTCCTGTAAAACCGATGCGGTAGCCGCATCCGGTCAGCAGAAAAGTCAGAACCACAAACAGAAAAGTTTCTTTGATCTTCATTATTTTTTGATCTCCTTGCCGAAATACTCTTTCAAGTCAGGGAGAGGCAAAAGATTGGATTGCCCCTTTTCTCCGGGAAAAAACAAAATATTTTCAGCCTCTTCCGGAAGCGTTGCTGACTTGTATTTGACAAAACGTGCCGTTCCTCCTTTTGGGAAATCCCCCGGAGTAAAACTCCGGTCAAGCTCTGCCAGTTTTCTTTCAGATTCAGAAGCGGCAGTGCTTTCGGGGAACTCCCGCACGACTCTTGCAAGATAACGGGCAGAAGCTTCGCTTCGCCCCTGGCGGTGGTAAAACTCCGCCATGTCATAAAGCCGCCTTGCCTGAGCATCCCGGATCCGCTGCAGATTGCGCTTCACCATAGGCACTGCAGGGTCATCGGGAAAAAGTTTGAGAAATTTGGCACTCATCTCGCCGCATTCCCTTGCATAACGCCCGTCGCCATCGCCCCTGAGCGCCATTTCATAGCAACCGTATCCCAAAGCAAGCAGCGCAAGTTTGTAAGAACTTGATTCGGGGAAGGATTTTTCAACGATCCTCAGCTGCTCCAAAGATTTCATGACCTTCCCTTGACGGTCATAAACAAATGCCAGACGCAGCCGTGCCGCCGGAGCTTCTGCGGCGTAGGGGGCACGTTTCAATGCTCTGGTATAGATCTCAATGGTTTTATCGGGGCCCACAAGCCACGAAATCTTTCTCATTGCGTAAAAAGCGGGCTCTCTTTTCCCTTTGAAAAACATATCTCCCAGCTGATACTCTCTCTTCACTGATGCCGGAACATCAGCAAACTCCGGGAACCGTGACAACAGAGTTTCGATAAGTTCAAACTCCTGCCAGGGCAGTTCTGCCTTTCTGGCGGCTCCGATCTGAGCTCTGAGGGAATTGGCACGGATCGTATTGGATTTTGCCAGCAATTCAGACTCTTTGAACTTTTTCAGCGCATCGTAATATTCTCGGGCGTTAAAAAGTTTCAGTCCTTCCTCATAAGCCTTGACAGCCCCGGCATTATCTGCACGGAGCAATACGGCACAAATCGTCAACAGCCCCAGCATCCCGGCAAGTTTCAGTTTTTTTACCATAAAAAAGTCCTTGAAAAGTTACATGATCTTCAATGCAGGAAGATCCTGCACATCGATACATCCTTGAACGATATTCTCAGAATCCACAACAACGATATCATCAATGCGCCGCTTTTCCAGTGTTTTGAGGACGCCTGCCACCAGCACATCTTTCTGGACAGCAACAGGTCCGGGAGTCATCACATCGCCGATGATCTTTTTCAGGATATCCGGATCCTTTTCAGCCCCCCGCCTGAAATCCCCGTCGGTAAAAATGCCGAGCAGTTCCCCTTTGGCTCCGACGATCACAGCAGATCCGCACCGGGCATGGCTCATGGCGTAGATGGTCTCACGAACAGTTCTTTCAGGAGAAACCACTGCGATGTGTTCCAAATCCCGCATAATATCCCCGGCAGTCATGGTCACCATGCGGCCGATGGCGCCTCCGGGGTGACGGCGTCCGTAATCGGACTTGGTAAATCCCCGCTGCTCCAAAAGCACCAAAGCAAGGGCATCTCCCAAAGCCAGAAGAGCCGTTGTAGTCGTCGTGGGAGCCAGATTGAAAGGGCAGGCTTCACGGGGAACAGGCATCTCATAAACAAATTCGCAGATATTCCCCAAAGTTGATTTGGCACTTGAAGTGATACCGACGATCTGCACTCCCAGACGTTTGGCAGGAGGCAGCACCACCAGCAGTTCCTCTGTCTCACCGCTGTAAGAGATGGCAAGCATCAGATCATTTTCCTGAATAAGCCCCAGATCACCGTGACGTGCTTCAACAGGGTGCATAAAGACAGAAGGCGTTCCAACGCTGGAAAGAGTCGCGGCGATCTTTCTGCCGATGTGACCGGATTTTCCCACACCTGTTATGATCAGTTTGCCTCCGGCATCGATCGTTTTGGAACAAAGCTCAACAAGTCTGACAAAATTCTCATCCAGCTGATTTCTCAGGGCAGTAAGCCCTTCGATCTCAATATCAAAAACCTCACGGGCACGATCCAATACAGCTTTGCTCATAACAACACCTTTTTACATGCGGCAGGCGCGGATCTCTGTTATAAAGATGCCGCGTGCACCTATTTCATAAAGTTCATCCATAATGACATTTACATCATTTTTCTTTATCATGGCCTTCACAGCGACCCAGTCGGGATTGGAAAGCGGAGCAATGGTGGGCGCCTCGATACCGGGAGTGATCCGGCAGGCATTTTCCAGAGATTCCCGGCGGATATCGTACTCGACCATCACATAGGAAGAAGCAACGATCACACCTTTAATGCGGCTCATGAGTTTGCGGGCTCCGGGAAGATCCGCACAGGCAGCATCGCGGGCGATCAGCACAGCTTCACTGTGCAACAGGGGTTCTCCCAGTATGGCAAGTCCGGCTTCCTTGAGAGTTGAACCGGATTCCACCACATCAGCCACAGCATCAGCAATACCCAGCTTCACAGAAAGTTCAACTGCACCGTCAAGGCGCACCACAGGGCAATCAAGCCCCAGCTCCGCCAGTTTGGATTTGAGAAGCTGGGGATAAGAACAGGCGATACGCTTTTTATCAAGCTCTTTGACAGAGGTCAGATTGAGCTCTTTGGGAG
Organism: Lentisphaeria bacterium; assembly: GCA_017457065.1. GTDB lineage: Bacteria > Verrucomicrobiota > Lentisphaeria > Victivallales > Victivallaceae > UBA1784. Next base: position 16,919 of record JAFTIE010000040.1, on the reverse strand, counting down.
CGGCAAAACAGAAGCGGGAACGCCCGAAATTGAGAGGCATGAGTTCAGCGACCTCGGCACCGCTGTCGGCGGCAAGGTCCCTGCCGGTGATCCCCAGATCGATGATACCGTTGCCCACATAGATCGCCACATCACGGGGGCGCAGAAAGAGAAACTCCATATCGTTGGCGTGGTCGGTCACGACCAGCTCTCTGCCGGAACGCTGACAGCGGAATCCGGATTCGGTCAAAAGTTTCACTGCCCCTTCAGAGAGGGAGCCTTTATTGGGTACTGCAACTTTCAGCATGATAAAAATCCTCGTTCATCAAAGGTAACGGTAAATATCTTCCAGTTCGATCTTCTGATCTATCATCATTACCTGAAGGTGATAGAGCAGCTGTGAGATCTCTTCTGCGGTGCGCTCTTTGGACTCATATTCAGAAGCGATCCAAACTTCCCCTGCCTCTTCAATGATCTTTTTACCGATAAAATGGGTCCCCTTAGCGAGCTCCCTGACGGTACCGGACTCTGGATCATTGGCTGCGGCCTTGGCTTTCAATTCAGCAAAAAGTTCTTCAAAACGCTTCATGACGGGAAACCTTCCTTAAAAAATCAATAATAAACAAAAAAACGTCCCTATAATATAGCATGGCAGTTGGAATTTTGCAACCGTTCAAAGCTCAATTTCCATACCGTCAAAACCGACTTTGATCCCGTGGGGCTCAAGCCATGCACAAAGCTCCTCGTGGGTCAAATTCGGGTTGTGGGAAAAGTGATTGGCGATGAGCCGGGCATTCTCTTTGAGAGATCCCTGTTTGCGGAGCTCTTCAAAACAGCCAATAAAGCTGTCACCTCCAAGATGTCCCCAGCGCTGTTCCCGGTGCATATAGCAGCAGTCCAGAATGACGGCATCAAACTTGAACTCCTTGAGCAGTTCCCAACTCTGATCCGGGAACCATCCCGTATCATTGGCGATGAGCAGTGAATATTCTTTGGCCCTGAAAGCATAAAACAATGACTCGGGAGCCCCGTGCTGAGCATCAAAAGCGGTCAGTTCAACACCGTTGCTGAGCAACACTCTTGAACCGTGTTTCACAGGAGAAACGGTCAGCTTGCACTTCTCAAGATCGACCTTGCTCTTCAACTCTTCGATCAGAGACTCGGAGCCTGTCACATTCAAAAGTGCCCCATCCGGAAGTTTGGACATTCCTTTACGGCGGTTGCCCAATTCTTCGGGGCAGAAGTGATCCCGGTGATCATGGGTAATGACCAGATCCCGGAGCTTATCGTAACGCAAGCCATACTTGACCGCATGATAAAAGAGGTCGGGACCGAAATCCACCCGTATCTCATCACCGATCTGATATGCGGTACGGCTCCGGACATCTTTTCCTCCATCCTTCAAAGCCTTGAGACAGAGGGGACAAGTGCAGAAAAGTCCGGGGACAGCTTCGGCGGCGGCGCTGCCGCAAATCAAAAGTTTTGTCATTATCAATACTCCCAAAGTTTACAGCTGTGAGGAGCAAGCGTCACTTTGCTGCGGCACTGCTCAACAGCATCACTCCAAAAATCCTTTGCTTCACGGGGATTCCCGGCAACGCTCCAGTCAACATCTATTTCCTGCGGGGTATCCTCCCAGTTGACGACCAGAAGTCTGCCGCCTTTTTTCAGGCGCTGATGCCAGATAACGGGCAGTTCGCTCCTAAAAAAATCAAGGGGTCTTCCATCAAAACCGGATTCAGCAGCAACAACTCTGCGGGCAAGGTCAAGTCCCTCTTCGTTGAGAAGGGTCATTTTATCAGAAAGATTAATAGCGCCCCCGGCGATGATATCAAGAGAAAGCAGAACACGCTGCTCTTCAATATGGGATGTACAGAGGTTGAAATCGAATCCGGCGTTGAACTCATCGCCGGGCATGCAAGTCACATAAGAAGGTCTCAGACGCTGGATATCGGGATCGCCTGAGCTTTCCAGACTGCGGCAGAGAGAGAAGTCGGGATCATTGATCCACAACTTTTTGTTTGCCCAGAACATACCTGCCACAGAAACGGTATTGGCTTTGACATTTCTCCAATGGGAGTGGATATCCCCACCCACACGGACAGAGTTGACGAAACTGTTGCCGTTGTAAAAATGATAGTTGCATCCCAGAATTTCAGAACGTCCCGCCACACCTTTGCAGACAGACTCCATCAGTTTCCGCAGCACCTGACAGCGTGGGACTGAACGGTCATGGAAACGTTTGGCATCCATGGTAGAGCCGAGGAAGTCCAGTTTGAAGTATTCATACCCCATACCTGCGTAACGGTCAAAAAGCTGTTCAAGATGCTTCTGCGTTTTAGGAACTGTGGGATCAAGAACAAATCCGTAACGCTCCATACAGCGGAATGCCCGACAGGGCTGACCGCCTTCGGAACAGGCAAGCATATCATAATCCCACTGGGCGATGCGGCAGTGAGGCTCCACAATGGCGGGCGCCAGCCAGAGACCGGCTTTGAACCCCATCTTATGCAATTCATCAGCCAGATACTTCATGCCGTTGGGGAAAAGGGGGTTGGCTTCCCATTCTCCGTAGCAATACTGCCAGCCGTCATCCACGATGATCCGTTTGACATGCTGTTTCAGAACGGGATCAGAGGCGATAAATTCGGCATTTTTCAAAACCTCTTCCTCAGTGATGGTACAGCGGTAATAGTCCCATGAGTTCCAGCCGCATTCAGGTTTCTGAGAAAAATCCCGTTTCACTTCACAACTTTCATCACCGTAGCGCTCCAATATTTCAAAGCCGTTGCCGCCGGAAACAGTCAGGGCATCAAATTCAGTTTCCTGAGGCAGATCGTTGTGATGAAATTCAAAGTCGCAACGCCATTTGAGCATCAATCCGCCTACTCCCTGCCCCCGGAAGAAGTTGTCATATTTCTGATTGAGGGGAGTTGTCATCAACACCGTCTCATCCTTTCTGCTCAAAGCGGAATAATGGCGTCCCTGAAAGAGACGGCTCTCTTTCACAGGGAAACAGGAGACCAAAGCACGTCCCATACGTTCTCCGCAGAAAAAGGCGTGTTCGATACCGAAGGCAGGAAAAGTAACAGGGGTAAAGGTAAAATGCTCAGGCAGAGCCTTCTTCCACCGGGCAGCCGTTTTCAATTTGATCCCTGAAGAAAGTTTCTCAATGGACAAAGTAAAAACAGCCAACTCATCATCAGCAGTAAAAGAACCGCTGCCGTCACTTTTCCAATCAAGCCGCCGGGAAATTCCGTCGGCACAGATTTCAGAAACGGCTCCGGCAAGATCAAGCCATCCGGCTTTGAGCCCGGCAAAAGGATTTTCTTTTTTCACAGTATTTTATCTCCTTATGTAAAATATCCATCCACAAACACTGCAGGTATAATATATCTCCTCACAAACGGTTTATCAAGAGCGGATCGCAGAAAAGCTTTCCCTTTATTCAACAAGTGAACAAAAGTCGATTATTTTTCAATTCTTGATTGAATTGGAGCAATTTATGGGGTATATTCTTAAAAATTGTTTACAAGGAGACTTGAACCATGAAAAAAAATCTTTTGCTTTTAAGTGCCGTATTGTGTACATTTCTTGCTGCCAACGATTTTCCCAACAGCTCTTTTGAGCATGACATACTCCCCGTCTGGAACCGGATGCCCGATGACCTGCCCCTTGTTCCCGACGGAAAAATTTCACGATACACCTACAGTTCCGACAGCGTTTCGGGGAAGCGTTCACTCCGGCTGAAAGGTCAGAAGATCCGATTTTGCGGGGAATCCAACAGAAGATTCCGGCAGCCGGGGAGTTTTTTCGCCCTGAAGATGAAAGCACCCCATACAGCCAAAGTCAAAGTCAGGTGTGTCTTTTACTTGAACACCCATCAGAAGCACAGTGTTGAAAAAACTTTCACAGTCAAAAAACAATGGCAGGAGTTCAAGTTTTCCTTCGGCAATCCTTTCGGAAGATTCCGCCGCAGCGGCATGACCATAGGACCTTTTCAACTCATTATCGACCCGGGAAAAAGTGAAGTTCTTATCGACGACTGCAGATTGTCAACAGCCGGCAGGCAATCAGTTTACAGCCACGGTCCCTCAGGCGGTGTCCCCGAAAAAGAGATGCCCCTGCCTCAATATATTCCCCTGCCCCGGGCAAATGAGTTCGCCTCCGGCAAATGCGGACCGGGCAGCTGGCAATTCCGGCTCTTTCCCGGCGGCGCCGGAGCTGAAAAAGCGGTCCCTGTTTCAGGCGTCATGCTCTTCCCCAAGTCTAAGGTATTCTTCAACTCCGGCACTTTCGCCCTGTACGACGGCAATAAAAAACTTTCTGCCTGTTTCTACCCCATTGCCGCCTGGCCTCAGGACAAATCTCTTGCAGCGCTGAAAGTTGATTTCACAGCCGACACAGCTTCAAAGGTCAAAACTGTTCACTTGCGTTTCACTCCGGGGAAAGCTCCCGCCCTGCCCAAGGTCCCTTCGTCCACAGGAGTCTATTCATTCAAAAACGGCGTATCTGTCAATCTGTCAAATTCCCGCATCTGGGAAAAGAACGGTAAACTCAAGAGTGCCCTTCTCAAAGGGAAAGATTACACAGGGCGGGAATACACTTTTCAAAGCCGTACTGCCCGTATTGAAAACGGGATCCTTTTCAAACGCGGTGCACTTGTTTCAAAAGACGGCAAATCCATAGGCATGGCGGATATCCGCTTGAAGTCCCGGGCGCCCCGTGCCGGCGTTGAAATGGATATTGCAGTTTCCAACACATCAAAGCATTTCATTCTCATCAAAGAACTCTACTGGGAAAGTATCGCCCCCAAAGACACTGCGCCGCTGAAACTCCTCATTTGGGGAGATCACCAGAAAAAAACTTTCACAGAAGTTTTGACCGTTGCCGGAAAAAAACAGATCAATTCCTACAAAAGAAATCACGCAGATCTTCCGGAAACGCCCCTTCAGGGGAAGAACGGTATTTCGCTCCATGTCTTCAACCGGGCACAGAGTTTCCCAAACGAACTTGAACTTGCTCCCGGCTTTCTCCGGGGTGCTCTGTGGCCCTCATCGGCAAAAGTGCTCTCTCTTGCTCCCGGAATGACTTTGAGAAAGAGATTTCTTGTTTCCCCTGCCCCGCTGGGTAAAGCACTTGACCATCCGGCAGCTGCCATGGCTTCGGCAAAAGATTTTGCCGCTTCAGGCGTCATGATCTCCATGTGCCGATCAGACACCAAGAAATTCCCTCTCATGGAAAAAAAGCTGCAGGAAGGCTTGGGGCGACTTTCCTTTGCAGAGCTCCACGATCGCTTCTGTTACGGACAATTCAACTACGGCGACCACCCCGGTGACGGCGGATGGGCAAATCTGGAGTCCTTTGAAGATTATGTGCTCTACCACCATGCCATGCGCAAAGAAGATCCCGCTCTTTTTCAGCTGGCTCAGACAGCTTCACGCCACTATGCCGACATTGACACCGATATCAGGAGCGCCCTGCCCCATACCCACAGCGCCAACCACATCATCGGCGGCAACGGCTTCGGACATGCCTGGATCCCCGGCGTCATGAGCGCCTGGCTTCTCACCGGCGATCCCGCCTTTTACCAGAGTGCCGGAAGAATGCTTGAAAGCTGCATCAAACTCCCTCTGGATTCCGGAGAGATCCAGCAGGGCAGAAATTTCGGATTCTACCTCTTGACTCTTGCAGAAGGGTATGCCATTTTCGGCAAAAAAACTGCCGCTGAACGTTATATGGCACAGCTGAACTACCAAATCTCCCGTTACGCCAAAACAGCTCCCAATGCCGCTGAAATGAACTTGCAGCGCACATCCCTCCCCCGGCAGAACAGTCTTTTCTATGTCAATTCTTCCGGTCTGGTGCCATTCCACTGCTGGTACGGTTTGACGGCTTTTCTCAAGATGTACATGCTTACGGGTAACGCACTCATCAAAGAGACACTTGAAAAAGAATTTGCCAACATCATGAACTTTGAAATGACATACCGTCCTCAAATCGAAACCCACTGGCCGGGGCTCCCTGCGGAAAAACTTTTTCCCACCATTGCCACCGACTACCTTTTCGGACGGGGCGCCTTCTTCTATCCGGTCCTTGCCATGTATGCAAAAGTAAGCGGCAAAAAAGAGTATCTTGATCTTGCCGTTGACACTGCCTACTGCGGTATTCTTGCCACACGGATCAGAGGGAATATCCAGGATGTTTTCATGGCGGCCCCTCTTGCGGCTCTCCCTGAAAATTTCAGCGAAGTCCAACAGCTGAAAAAAATCAAAAAACTTTTGTGGCAGGGAGCCGCCCCCGAACTCCTCAACGGTGACTTCAGCCAAACACTGCTTTACAGTGATCTGGTGATCCCGAAAAAAGGTATCGGTTCTCCCCGTTATCCTCAATGGGCATTGAAAAAACCTTATCCCCGCTATTGGCATCTGGTGGAAGGTAAACAGATCATCAGCTCCATGTTCATGACCTTCCGGGGGCATTACTATACCCTTGACCACAAGGAATTCGGTCGTTCTGCCCCCTCATTGCGCCTTGATATGACAACAAAGAAATACTTTTCCTCCGGAGACCTGACAAGTGCCAAATTCCGTATGGAACCGGGGGAATGGGAGTACACTGTTTCCATAAAAAAATCCCGTGACACAGAGATCAGACAGATCGGTATGCGTCTTTTGGGATTCGGCAAATACAGCGCCCGCATCGGCGTAAAGATCACTCAGGAAAACAAGGTGGAGCACGACACCACCGCCCATCCTGATTTCAAACTCAGTGCCCTTTCTTACAAAGATACCGGGAAATCCGGCTGGAAAAAACTGACCTTCCGTTTCCGGATCAAGGAGAGATCACTGGGAGTATTCCGCATGGTTTACAAGATGCTCCCCAAAGTCAAAGGAGCACAGATCCATGTTGACGATGTGGAGATCAGACGGATCGGAAATTGAAAAATGTCCACAGGTTATCAAAGCGCTCCAATGAGGCATCCCCGAATTTCGCCATGGAACGCCGCACCTTTTCAAAGGATTTTTCTTCCATATCCCCTGATTTGGAAAAGAATTTGTCTGCCAGACAGACCATTTTTTCCTCCGGAGTCAGGGGAAGAAAATCCTGTTCCGGTAAGGGCAGTTTCTGAGAAATGATATCTGCAGTTGTCAAACCGCTTCCGGTATGCCGTTCACAGATCAATGCGAAAGGTTCCAGATCCATTGCGTGTGCGGCGCCGTAAGCTCTGAGCAGTCCGGCTCCTTCTATGCCGTGGCGCAGATAGTGGAGTTCTCCGCAACAGAAGATCCCGGGAGCATGACAGAGTTTGATGCCGATATCGTGGAGCATGGCTCCTGCGGCAAGAACTTCTCTATTCAAAGGAATATCTGTCTTTCCCGCAAGTTCAAGAGCTTTCTCTTTCACCTGACAGCTGTGCTTCAAAAGGTTCTTGCGCAAATCATCTTCCACAGGGTAATAAAAGTCAATTATTTCAAAAAGTGTTTTTTCTTCCATTGTTGTCACCTCATGCAGTTTTGATAATATACCACATGCCTTCCTTCTTTCAAGAGCCGGAGCAAAAAAAACCTGCCGGAAAATTTCCCGGCAGGCGTTGGAGTTCAGAGAGCTTCAGCGGCGTTTTTTGAGTCCGCCCATCAGCTTTTCACCGATGGTCTGGAAGATCACAAACAAGGGAGGAATGAAGACGATACCGATAATGGTCGCCAGAAGCATTCCGTAGAATGTGGTCACACCGATGGCACGGCGGCTTTCAGAACCGGCACCCGTGGCAATGACCATGGGGAACACACCGATCACAAAGCTCCATGCGGTCATGAGCACGGCACGGTAGCGCTGTTTGAATCCTTCCTGAGCGGCGTCTTTGATGGAGAGCCCCTCTTCGCGGGCCTGTTTTGAGAACTCGACCATAAGGATGGCATTCTTGCTTGAAAGACCGATAAGCATGACCAATCCCAACTGGGCGTAAATGCTCAAGTCCATATTGGTATACTCCACACCGAAAAGAGCACCGATCTCTTTGATGTACTTCAGACCGATCAATCCGCCCAAAGTCGCAAAGCTGATGGTCAGCATAACAGGCAGAGGAATGGTCCAGCTTTCGTACTGTCCCACAAGGAAGAGATATCCGAACACTGTCGCAAAGAGGAGCAGCAGCAGGATCCTGCCTTCGTTATCCCGCTCCTGACGCGCCATGTCGATCCACTCAACAGAGTAGTCGCGCCCCAGTTTCTCCGAAACGGCTTTTTCCACCAGCGTCATAACTGAGGATGAGGGCGTTCCGGGCACCAGGATCACGTTGACTTGAGCGGACATGTACTGGTTGAAACGGGTCACAAGACGGGGACCGACAGTGTAACGCATGGTAGCAAAGGAGCTCAAAGGAACCATCTTGCCTTCGTTATTTTTGACCATCAGAGACTTCAATGTATTGACGGTCTCACGCTCTTTCCCTTCAGCCTGCAGTTTCACTTTGAAAGAATATCCCTGAAGGTTGAAGTCGTTCAAGTAAGAAGAAGCGATATTTCCCTGCAGCACCGAGAAGATGCGGCTGACAGGAACTCCCATTGCCTCAGCCTTGTCACGGTCGATGTCAAGGTAGAGCTGGGGAGATGAGGCATCGTAACTGCAGAAAGCGATACGGACACCGGGGAAAGTTCTGATATCAGCAACAAGTTTGCGGATCGCCGCCTCAAGATCCTGAGGCGTCTGCTTGCCGGTACACTGGAGCTGGAAACTGATACCGCCGGTCACACCGAGTCCCATAATGGCGGGGGGCTGGAAGACCTGCACGCTGCCGGTGGGGATCTGAGAGAATTCCCCCTGGATCTTTTTCATGATCTCGTCGGCTTCGGTCTCTTTGGTGGTACGTTTATCCCAATCTTCAAGAACGAAGATGGCAAGTCCCACGTTTTCACCGGTACCGCCAGTGAAACTGAATCCGCTGACGGTGATGATATCCTTGACGCCGGGGATCTTGGAGGCACGCTTGAGAACATCAGTCTGCGTCTTATCGGTCCGCTTCAAAGCGGCACCGGGAGGCAGTTCCACAGAGCCCATGAAGGCACCTTTATCCTCAGTGGGGATGAAGGACCCGGGGATACGCTTGTAGAAGAAGTAGTTCAGGAAGAGCACACCGCCGAAAAGAATGACCGTAATGATGATGTAACGGATCAGGAATCCTGAAACTTTAAGATACCAACCGCAGCTCTTGTTCAGACAGAAGTTGAATCCCTTGAAGAAAGGATTGCGGGTCGGTTTGGGTTTACGCAGCAGAATTGAGCAGAGAGCAGGACTCAAGGTCAGAGCATTGACTGTTGAGAGGCACAAGGCAATACACATGGTCACAGCGAACTGCACATAGATGGTCCCCACCATGCCGCCGTAGAATCCTACGGGGGCATAGATGGCAACGATCACCAGAGTGGTGGCGATGACCGCCCCCGTGATCTGCTGCATACTCTTTGAAGCGGCTTCTTTGGGTGAAAGTCCCTCTTTTTCCATGATACTCATGGTGTTTTCTGTCACCACGATGGCGTCATCCACCAGAGAACCGATCACAAGGATCAAGGCAAACATGGTAAGAAGGTTGATGGAAAATCCCAGGGGGATCAGGAAGATGAATGTACCAATCAAACTTACAGGAATCGTAATCGTGGGGATCAGAGTTGCACGCCAATCCTGCAGGAAGATGTAAGTGATGACCACCACCAGGATCAGAGTCATGAGCAGGGTCATGGTGATCTCTTCAAGAGAGATGCGGATATATTTTGTGGGGTCGTATGCAATGGTGTGGCTGACCCCTTTGGGGTAAGTTTTAGAAAGCTGTTTCAGCAGCGCATTGACCCGGTCGATAACTTCAATAGCGTTGGAGTCATCGTTTCGGTAGACCAAAAGAGCCACACACTCTTCGCCGTTGTAAGCACTGCTGTTGGCGTACTGTTCAGCCCCCAGCTCGATGCGGGCGATATCCTTGAGTTTGACCTGACGACCGGCGGTTCCGCTGCGGATAACGATGTTGCCGAACTCCTCGACAGTTTTCAGACGGCCCAGAGTTTTGACTTTGAGCTGCATGGAGTTGTGGCTGAATTCAGTACCCACAGCACCCGCGGCAGCCTGCTGGTTCTGGGAACGGACCGCAGCTGCAACATCATCAGGAGTGATGTTCAAGGCGGAAAGTTTGACAGGATCCACCCAGATACGCATGGAGTAGTTCCGTTCACCCATAATGCTGACCTCACTGACACCGTCCACACGCGCCAGAGGGTCACGGATGTTGGTGCGGATGTAGTTGGAAAGCTGCACCTGATTCAGCTCGCTGCCGTCGGTGGAAAAGTTGTAAAGCGCCAGAATATCACTGGAACGCTTGAAGTATTTCACACCATTATCTTTAACGATTTGAGGCAAAAGCGGTTCCGCACGGCTCACAGCGTTCTGGACATTCACCAGAGCGATATCGGTGTCGGTACCGGATTTGAAGGTGATGGAAAGGTTGTAGAGACCTGCGTCACTTGAGGTGGAGGAAAAGTAGAGCAGATCTTCAAGTCCGTTCATCTGCTCTTCGATAACAGTTGCGACAGTGTCGGCGACCTCTTCGGCGCTGGCACCGGTATAGTTGGCAAAAACCACCAATGAAGGGGGCGCGATTTCAGGATATTCTGCAACAGGTGCCTTCAAGAGGCAGAGTCCCCCCAGCAGCACTGTCACAATAGAAATGACGATTGCCAGACGGGGACGGTCGATGAATACTTGCGAGATCATTTTATCTCATCACCTTTCCGCCTTGTTTTCAAAAACAGGCTTGACAGGAAAATCGGGGATCACCTTGTTGGTGCCGCCGATAACAACAGTTTCACCGGCTTTGAGACCTTTGGTGATGAACTGATATTCGCCCACCACAGGACCGAGTTTCACAGAACGGGAAAGGGCTTTGTTTTCTTTGTCAAGGACATAAACATAACTGCCGGATTTGCTGTTGAGAATGGCAGACATGGGCACAGCCGTCATCTTGGGAGGATTCCGCAAGCCCAGACGGACAGTCACCAGACCGCCGGGGATCAGTTTTCCGTCAACGTTTTTGAAACTGGCACGAACTTCGATGGTATCGGTGTTGGTATCAACACTGTTGCTCATATAGGTAATGCGTCCGTCGCCGGGATATTTGGTACCGTCGGCAAGCTCGACATAGACCTTGCCTTTGGCTTTCAGAGCGTCCATGCTGCCGAAAAGTTCAAGGAAGTCACGGGAGCTGATGGAAAAATCCACGTTCACAGGGGAGATGGTCACCAGACGCACCAGCTCTTTACCGGGGGAAACGTGGTTTCCGGGGCTGAGAATGACCTTACCGATGCGTCCGTCAAAGGGAGCGCAGACCCGGGTATCGTTAAGACTGTCCTGAGCAAGGATCAGCTGAGCTTTGTAGTTGTCCAGTTTGGCAAGGGTGGTGTAGTAGACTTTCTGAGCCTCCTCAAAGGCGCTTTCGGAAGTTGCCTTCTGATTGAAAAGGGTCTTCTGACGTTCAAAATTGCTCTTGGCGAATTTGAGTTCCGCCTGGGTCTGGGCGATGAGAGCTTTGGAAGCCTGCACCTGAGCTTTATACACGAGATCATCGATTTGAACGATCTTTTGTCCTTTTTTGACAAAACTTCCATGAGGAACAGGTTGGTCAACAATCGTTCCTGAGACTTTGGCGACCAGAGTGGCATCCAGATATGCTTTGAGCATACCGATGTATTTCTTGGTTTCGTTGTTGGTCATGGTGACAGCCTTGCCTGCAAGGACTGTGGGCACAGGCATCCGGGGTGCCGCCTTGGCTTTGGGTTTTGCTTCAGCTCCGCCCAGCATAACAGCTGCGGCAAGGAGCCCTGCGGTCATTAAAGATTTTCTCATTTGCTTTTTATTCTCCTTTATGAAGTTTTGTTGTTTTTGAAATATCGATATTGCCGCTTTGAGAGAGGCGCTCCGAAATTTTACGGAGCAGCGACAATTCTTCTTCTGAAAAATCGGAAAAGCACATCCGGCAGGCGGCATCGTAGAGAGCCACCGACTCCCATGCTGCATCCGAAAGGCGGATCAGCACCTGACGCCGGTCAACTTCAGAACTTTTTCTTTCAAGAACCTTTTTCTGCACCAGCATTTCCACCATCACCGACACGGCGCTTGATGAAAGATTCAATTCATCGGCGAGATTTTTCAAGGATATCCCCTCGGATTCGGGTCCTGTCTGCAACAGCAGCTCCCGGAGCAAACGCTGCTGACTCATGGTCAAAGACAGGATATCCACATCAAATTTCATGGGCTGCGAACAGATCATACGCTCCCTGAAACGGTCAACAGCGCCGAAAAATTGACGCAGATTGAAATCCTCAGACATCGTACCTCCTTTTCACATCAGTATATTTCAGGACTGTAATTCATTTAATATACCACCATTTCAAATAATTTGCAAGTCCTAATTAATTCAAAAATGAAACTTTCCTGTATTTGCAAGGAGCTTTGGAATAAAAAAAGCTGCGCCCACTTCTGCTTTGGGAGCAAAAATGGACGCAGCTGAACAAAACTTCAGTTCAGGAGCAAAGAAAATCAGCTCTCTGAACGGGATTTTGAAAATCAGGGAAGAACGGTTTTCGCCAGAGGATTCTGACGATGTGCTTCTTCCATGACATAGACCTGGCGGCGGACCTGATCCAGAGTGATTTCCCGGGGAGCGCCGTTGACAATGACGTTGTAGTAGTTGTCATAGATGGCGGCGGAAAGCCCCTTGAATCCGCTGGAGTTGGATTCGCTGTTGTCAAAGGTCCACTCTTCTTCGATCCAGTCGAGTTTTTCGGAGCAGTACTTACGATCCTGACTCCAGGGTTTCCAGAACTCCTGTTTGGGGGCCTTGGCGGGATCGAAGTATTTCCATTTGAGTCCGTTGGGACCGCCGGTCAGACCGCCGTATTCAGCCTGGATGTTGTACATCTCACCCTGAGGATAAGCCTGAAAGGAGCTGATCTGGACTTCGACCAGAGGATGTCCTTCGCCATAGAGGCTGACGGTGCAGAAGTTGTTGGCATCGCCGCCCAGACCGTGGTGCAGAGCAGCCATGCGGCAGAAGACCTGAGGCATTCCTTCGCCGAAGAGAACGATGGCCTGATCAACGGGGTGGGGACCGGTGTTGTAGAGGTTACCGGCAAGCTGATCCTGACGGGTCTGCCAGTCCCAGCGGCGGGCGAAGTTGCTCCAGTTGGAGCGGATGCAGACGATCCTGCCCAGAACTCCGGAAGCGATGATCTCGCGCATCTTGATGAAGAAGGGGTAGAAACGGCTGTTCTGGTAGGGCATGAAAAGACATTTATTCTGTTCAGCCAGAGCAACCAGCATATCGAATTCAGCCACATTGGGAGCACTGGGTTTTTCGCTGATGACATTGAAGCCCTTGGAAAGACCGAGCTTGGAGCAGGCAACATGGAAGCGGCTGGGGGTTGCGTTGATCAGCAGATCGAAACCGCCCTTTTCGATCATTTCCTCAAAGCTCTCATAGACCTGACAACCGAAGCGGTCCACAGCATCCTGACGGCGTTCAGGCAGATTGTCTGCCACGGCGATCACCTTGAAACGGGGATCGGTGACGAGATAGGCACCATGGATGTTGCATCCACTGCGTCCATACCCTGCAATAGCAACTCTGATAACTTTGTCCATCTTAAATTCCTTTCTTTTATTATGGACTACGTGTCTCCGTCGCGGCGCAACGGAAAAATAAGTTTATGTTCAGGCATTTGATCTCCGCCGCTGTCAAGCAGCTCTCCGAGCCGCTCAAGAGCGGCGTTCATCAACGCCTCGTAATCCTGAATGTAACTTGTGACTTTGACCCCCCAGACATTTTCCGGATAGTTGTTGTCAAAGTCACTGTACCACAAATCACTCCCCCAGATCCTTCCGGAACGGGATGCCGCCTGCATGAAAGCTCCGGTGAGCGCTATGGAATCTGACAAGACCAGGATCCTTTTGTCCCCGACGTTTTTCAGGCGGCGTTCCATTTCCTCAGCCAAATTGCTGAAACTTTCATTTGGGGGAAATTTCCACAACTCGTAAAACTTCCCTGTTGAGCGGCAGGCATCTGCAAAACCTTCAAAGCGGTATTGACCGGGAAGCGAATCTCCTCCGGAGCTCATAAAGACGGGGAGAGCCCCGGGAAATTCAGCCATTCTCTCAGAGGCGATGCTTCTGTAGGCTCCCCTGTGATCAGTGGAAACGCAATTCACTCCGGGGATCACCCGGTTGACCACCACCTGAGGGATCTTACCGTTCATAGCCTCAATAACAGGTATTTCAGAACTGTTGGGGAAACGCCAGAGCAGGGCATCAAATTCATAAAGCATATCCCAGTTGGAGCGTTTGGCAAGAAGCTCTTTTTTGAAACACCGGCAGTTGAAGTTCCGGAAGAATTCCGTCTCGACTCCGAGGGGCACTCCGATAAGAGCGATATCACGCCTGTGTTCACTCAGGGGATTGACCAAAGTCCCTGACCCCCTGCGGCTGGTCAGACGACGGGAAAGAACCAGTTCCTGAATCGCCCGATCCAATGTGGCACGTGCCACATTGAACTCACGCATAAGCTCAAGACGTGAGGGAAGAGAAGTGTTTACCTCATAAACACCGCTCAGTATCCGCCTTTCTATTTCTCTTGCTATGTTGCGATAAGTTTTCATATTTTCCCCAAAAGGAGTAAACTGGTCATCTCTGTTATAAGATAATTTGCATAGTCAACTTTTTCAAGTCCATTTTTCAAAAAAAAGCCTTTTTTTTGGATTTTGGCTTATAATTCCATTTTGATGTATGACCGATACCCCAGCCCACAGTACTGGAAAGCGCTCTGATTTTGCCAGAGCGTGCGGTGCGGCGCTTGGTCGGACATGTCAGACAAGTCAGGCCTGTCATGCTGTCAAATGCGGCATTTTTCCTCAGTTTTTTTCAATACACTGCTTGAAAAAGTATACTCCGGCAATTATATTCTCTGAACGACATAAAAATATTTCCCTTCATTTAAGGAGAGCATTTCATGAAAATCGAACGCAACTATGATTTCCGTCACCGGATGGATATCGTTCACCATCCCGAGACCCGTGATCCCGAAGCCCGACCTCAAGCCGGCGAGATCGTTATTGATGAATCCTGGTGCATCGTTGCTCCCGCCCGGACAGATGAGCGCATCACCAATACTGCGGTGGATCTTCAGGATTATTTCCGCGTGGCAATGCAGCTGTCTCTCAAAATCTGCACTTCAGCGGCAGACAAATGTATTGAGCTGACCATTGACGAAACTTTGGAAAAACCTCTTTCCTACCGCCTGACCGTCAAAGGCAACCGTATCACCATTGCCGGTAAAGATCCCAGAGGAGTCCGTTTCGGCGGCGTGGGACTGGAAGATATCCTCAATTTCCGTGAAGCCCCATTCATCTCAGAACAGTCCGAAGTCCATGAACGGCTGGTCACTCCCCGTATGGTCCATTCAGGATGGGGAATCGACGAATTCCCCGACAGCCACCTCAATGCCATGCTCCACGCCGGACTCGACACCGCCGTGGTCTTTACCACCGGTGTCGATCAGACCAATGTGGGTTATCTCGACATCAACGATGTGATCCAGCGCGCCAAAAAGTTCGGTCTTGACACCATGCTTTACGGCTATCTCCCCGGATACAAGCACCCTGATGATCCCGATGCTCAGGAATTCTTTGAATCTGTCTATACCAACATTTTCAACCACTACCCCGATGCTCTGGGCATCATGCTGGTGGGTGAATCGGGTGAATTCCCCAGCAAAGACCCCGAAACCACCGGCAAACGCTATCGTGAAAGCCTTATTGACGGTATTCCTGATCCCCGTCCCAGCCCCGGCTGGTGGCCCTGCAAAGACTATCCCAAATGGATCGCCCGGGTGCGGGATGCCGTCCACAAAGCCGCTCCCAACGCTATGATCGTTTTCAACACCTACAACTGGTTCTGGGCGGATGAAGAACGCCGCAAAGAGTTCCTGAGCAACTTCCCCGAAGATGTCTATGTGCAAATCACATACGATATCGGCAAAAAATATAAGCGTGAAGGCATCCCCAGTGTGGTGATGGACTACTCACTCTTTGCCGATGAACCCGGCGACTACTTTGTCACAGAGTCCCGTAACGCCCACTCTTTCGGTATCAAGCCCTTTTCCACCAGCAACTGCGCCGGTGCCACCTGGGACTTCGGCGATATCCCCTATCTGCCCACCCCCCAGCGCTGGATCACCCGTTTCAAACATCTGGATCAGGCTCGCCGTGACTGGGATGTCTCCCGCTTCTACGACAACCACCACTACGGCTGGTGGCAGTCTGTAGTGACCGATCTCGGCAAAGGATTCTTCCAGACGCCTCAGGCAGATCCTGAAGAACTCCTTGAAAAGATCGCTGTCCGCTACTTCGGCAAAGATGCCGCCCCCTCTATGGTCAAAGCATGGGCAAAGTGGAGCGAAGCCATGGGGCACTACACCCCCGGAAATGAAGATCAGTACGGTCCTTTCCGTGTAGGTCCCTCTTATCCCTTCATCTTCCAGCCCAACATCACCCGCACCATGGGACAGAAGGAGATCAAGTTTCCCACCGCTCCCCATGCTCATTTCGGGTGGAAGATCATCAAAACCTTCTACCAGCCTTACGAAAATAAGGACCAGTTCCCCGGCAAGATGCGCTACCCCGCAGAAGTCCGCTCTCTGGAAAAGATGCTCGAACTCTGGGATGAAGGTCTTGCATTGATGAAAGAGGCTCTGCCTCTTATTCCTGAACGGAAAAAAGAGCGCGCCGAAAGGGAGATCAATCTTGGCGAATTCATCCGCTGCGCCATCATCACCGGAACCAATATCAAACGGTGGTGGCTCCTGAACAATGCACTGGTCTCCTGCGACGATCCGGCAGAAGCAT
>JAFTIE010000039.1 GCA_017457065.1 Lentisphaeria bacterium | reverse complement strand
TGAGGCAATTTCAAAACTCCTCAAAATTGTCAAAGCGCCCTCGCTTCGATCTGATAAAGGGAGCGTTTTCGGCTGTTACCTTGCAGGTAGCACCCTCAAACTACCCTTTACAGCTCTTTGCGAATGACATCTTTGCCATTTTTTGAATGACTTTTGAAATTACCTCTGAATTTCAATAAATATCACCAATCAACAATTTGAAGGAGCATTATCTCATGGCAGATAAATTCGCATGGTTTGACGAAGCCCGTTTCGGCATGTTCATCCACTGGGGGGCATATTCCTGCGGTGCCCGGTACACCTGGCTCAAGAGCCACGAAAGATTGACCACTGAAGAGTACAACAAATACACCGATCACTTTGATCCGGATCTTTTCGATCCCCAACAGTGGGCAAAGGCTGCCAAAGCCGCCGGAATGAAATACTTTGTCCTGACCTCAAAGCACCATGACGGATTCTGTCTTTTTGACAGTCAGTACACCGACTACAAGTACAAAAAACGGGACCTGCTCCGGGGCGTTGTCGATGCCTTCCGTGCCGAGGGCTTGAAGGTGGGTATCTACTACTCTCTGCCTGACTGGCATCACCCCAACTACCCCCACGATGCCCGTCATCCCCAGCGTGACATTCCTAAAGAGTGCGACTTCATGCCCTACCGTGAATATCTCCACAATCAGGTCCGTGAACTCCTGACCAACTACGGGAAAGTCGATTTGATCTGGTTTGACGGCTCCTACCCCGACACCGCCCACATCTGGGATATGCCCGGACTCCGTGCGCTGGCGCAGAAACTGCAGCCTGAGATCCTTATCAGCCGTCTGCCCGGTTACGATGATTTCCAGACCCCTGAGCAGAACATCCCCCAGCAGGGCATGTTCAACGCAGACGGGAGCCCTGCCCATTGGGAGGGCTGTCAGGTGCTCCACGGCGAATGGTGCTACATCCGCGACAAGCACTGGAAGACCGTTCCCGAACTGATCCAGATGCTGATCCGCCACACCTCCCGGGGCGGCAATCTGCTTCTGAACGTGGGTCCCACCTCCCGCGGTCTGTTGGATAAACACACTGTCGAACTGCTGGAAGGTCTGGGTGAGTGGATGAAGTGGAACTCCAAAGCCATCTACAACTGTACCGGCGCCCCCGCCGAGTTCCCCGAACCCGAAGGCTGCCGCTACACCTACAACAAGGAGCGCAACACCCTCTATCTGCACATCCTTTCATGGCCCGACCGCCGCATCGATCTGCCCGGACTGGGACATAAAGTGGAATACGCCCAGCTCCTCTGCGACGGCGGCGAGATCGGATTCACCGAGCACATGCCGGGTAATGTCAACGGTCCCCGGAATCCTGCAGAAGGAACTTTGCGACTGGCACTCCCCGTGACCTCTCCCGAGCTCCCTGTGCCTGTCATTGAGCTTTTCCTGAAAAACGAATAATAACGGAGATCACCAGATGAAGATTCTTGCCCGAAGCTGTTTTTTACTGCTGCTGACCTTATCGCTCTGCAGTGGTGCCGTCCCCAAGTTCAGCAGAACCCCTGTCTCCAAACGGATCATCCGTATCGATCCCAAAGTCCGGCAGGTCATGTTTGACAAAAACAAGGTGATGTTTGAGATCGTTTACGGCCCCACCAATGTGGCGCAGTATGCAGCGGAAGAAATGGCTGTGCGGCTTTCCAAGGTGCTGGGGGTGAAGATCACCCCCAGGAAGAAAGCTTCGGGCAAGCTCCCTGCCATCATCATCGGTGATGCCGCCCTTGCCAAAAAGAACGGCATGGATGTAAGCACCCTTGACCGGGACGGATACTTCATCCGCACCGTCGGCAAAAACATCTTCATCACAGGTTCCGATGATAAAAAGGCGCACCCCCGGGTCCACGGCTACTTCGAACGGGGGTCCCTTTTCGGCGTCTACGAATTCCTTGAACGTTTCGCAGATGTCAGATACTTTTTCCCCGGCGATATGGGTATCGTCACTCCCCGGAAAACCCGGTGGGTGCTCCCCGGTATCGACATCGCCGACCGTCCGGACTCCATTTACCGTAAATCCAGTACCATTTTCGGCGGTAAAAAGGAAAAAAGACACCTTTACATGTACAAGGGCATGACAACTGTACAGCACTTCAGAGACAAGGAGTACCAGCGCCGTTTCATCACCCGGGACATGCACTTTACCCACGGTCTTGCCCACATGGGGTTGAAAGAACGTTTTGCCAAAACCAATCCTGAATTTTTCGCCCTCCACGGAGACGGACGCCGTTACGACGGTACTGCCGTCGTCCGCACCCCCAGCGACCTCAACGGACAGATCTGTTTCAGCGATCCGGGGCTGAAAGCCCAGGTGATCAAAGATGCTGTGGAATGGGGCACCGGCAAGGATCTTGACCGCAGAGAATGGCGCAAACCAGACAATTCCCGGCGTTTTGTCAACTTCCGTGAACCTCTGCGTCCCTTCTTCTGCATCATGCCCAATGACTGTGCCGCCGCCTGCGCCTGCAAAGGCTGTGCGCCCCATTTCGTTTCTTACGCCAAAGGCAAAGCCGACAAAGCAAGCAGCGATTTTATCTGGGATTGGATGATCGACATTGCCGAGGCTGTGGGCAAACAGACCTCAGAAGTCTATGTGACCACCATGCTTTACAATCCCTACCACATCATCCCCGCCCGGAAGATCCCTGAAAATCTCATGATCCGTGCCGCCGTGACCGGTCCCTGGGCAAAGGGAAAGATCGCCGCTGAAAAATTCAAATCCATCACTGATCTGACCAAAAAGGTGAACCACAAGATCCAGCTCTGGACCTACATGATCAACGCCGGAGAACGGGGGATCCCTGAAGTTCCCCATGCCACCCCTGCGGCAACGGGTAAATTCTACAAAGAGGCCGCCCCTTATATCTACGGTGCCTTCCAGGAGGCTGAAGCCCAAACCTGGCTTTTCGCCTATCTGAACTGCTATGTCTTTTCCAAGGTGATGTGGGACAACTCCCTTGATGTTGATAAACTTCTTGCCGACCACGACCGCAGCATGTTCGGTCCTGCGGCACCTCAGATGAAAGAGATCCGTGAAAGCTGGGAAAGACATTTTCTCAACGAGATCTGCAACAACTATCTTGACACCCCTCTGGGACCAGTCCTTTCCAAGCCCTCCTATATCGATGTGTGGGAAAAAATCTACTCTCCCAAAGAGTTGAAGCGCATTTACGCGCTCTTTGACCGCGCCGAAAAAGCCGCCGCCAAAGATAAAGAGTGCCTTGCCCGGGTAAAGTTCATCCGCAGCGAGATCTGGCAGAAGGTCCTCGACCACGCCGCGGCGTGGAACAAACAGAACGACGACCGGGACTCCTGGATCGGTCAGATGACCGGCTGCTCCGCCCCGGTTGCCATTGACGGCAAGCTCAACGAAAAAGATTGGCAGAGTGCTCCTGTCTATTATCTGCGCCCCCGGGAGATCGGCAAAAAGGTCAACGGCGGCGTGGAAGTTTACACCAACTTCCGCATTCTGCGCGACAAAGAGTATTTCTACCTCGGCATTGAGGCAGACGAACCTCATACCGCCGCCATGGTCCACCCAAAACGAAATGTGGATGACACCCGCATGTGGCTGGATAATCTGGTGGAGCTTTTCTTTGCGCCCAATGCCAAGTCCAAATACCTCTATCAGTTCATGATAACCTCATCCGGGCAGTGGGCGGATATGAAAAATTATCCCGGACTTGTCAACACAAAGTGGAGCAGCGGCATGAAATTCAAGACCGCTGTCACCCCGGGCAAAAACTATACCGTTGAACTGCGTATCCCCCGCAAGGCGATGCCTGAACTGGGGGACACCTTCATGTTCAACATCACCCGTCACCGTCAGCTTTCTGATGCAAAACTCAAAGTCCAGACTCCCTTCTACACATGGAGCGCCTTCGCCGGTGCTCTGCGGGCTGAGAAGTGCGGCATCATAACCAATGTCAAACAGCCTGTCAATCTGGTGGACGATGGAGATTTCTCCCGTTTCAGCGGCATCGCCAAAGGGAAACGCTCCGGCTGGAACGGAGCCAGAAAAGTCAAGGTCCGTTTTGACCGCAAATCCTTTGTCTCAGGGGGCGCCTCTGTGATCATGGACTCTGTCAACACCGATTTGACCCAGTGGTTCACTCAGCTCAAGCCCGACACCCGTTACCGTTTCTCCTTCTATCTGAAACTGGAGGATGTGAAAAAACTCAAAAGCTACGCCGGACTGGGTGTCATGCTGGGCTACGGGAACAGCAAAAGTTTCCGTGCCTTCCCGAATATGCTTGCGGGGAATACGCCTTGGCGCAGATATGTCTTTGAAGTCAAAACGCCCGCACAGCTGAAAGCTCCGGCTGTCTGGTTCTATTTCCGCAACGCCTCAGGCAGAGTTCTGGTAGATAAAGTCAAGGTGGTCGAAATCAAATAAATTCATCTGATTGGAGGAGAAAATGTCTATGGGAAAAAAGCAGTTATCCTTTTTCACCCTGATTGAACTGTTGGTGGTCGCATCACAACTCTGCCGTGATTTTTTTAAACGCTTTGTTTGTACGGATAAGTACGGATGTGTACGGAAACATACGGAGAATGCCGCTCACAAAAATACGCCGCATCATACTTGCAAAGCAAGTGCTTCATGTTTGCCGCAGTCAAACGCTTCATGCAGCAACGCTGCGCTTCACACGGCGGAGCCGTGCTTCATTCGATCAGCGTTCACGCTGATCGAGCTATTGGTTGTTATCGCCATTATTGCGATACTTGCCGCCATGCTGCTGCCCGCTTTGCAGCAGG
>JAFTIE010000038.1 GCA_017457065.1 Lentisphaeria bacterium | reverse complement strand
CTGATTTGATCGCCGCGGCCGCGGAATTCAGTCAGGATGTCAGTCGAAAGAAACTTGGAGTTGCTGCCGGTCACATAGACATCAACATTACGATAATGCAGCAATTCATTCAGTACAGCTGAAAACTCCTTGAGCATCTGAATTTCATCAAGCATAATGTAATATTTTTTATTCTCATTGATTTTTGAGTTCAGATAGTCAAGCAGTACAGCCGGTTCCCGATATTTTGCGTTTGAAAATCTATCCAGTTCAATGCCGATGATATTTTCAGCCTTTACGCCAGAAGACCGCAAATATTCTCTGAACAATTCAAAAAGCAGATAAGATTTTCCACACCGGCGTAATCCGGTTACGATCTTGATCATACCATTATTCATACGGTTGATCAGTTGCTGCAAATATATTGGTCGTGAAATATTCACAATAAGCCCCATAAATGAAAGATTTTTGCCGTAATAGCCATTTTTCTATTATTTAATATACACCAGAACAGTCAAATTACAAGTTGCATAATGAAAGATTTTTGCCGTTTTTGACAATTTTCTTTTGTTTGTTAACTGCATATTCTGAGTTTTTCAGAACCAAAGTGAAGCGATTTTCAGAAATTTATTTCACAGCAAAATTCTGAAGTTTCAGACTCAAAAAGCGTCCCGGAATGGAGTGTAACGATAGCCCCCCCCACAAAAAAATTATTCCAAGGTGGAAGGAGCATTCATGGCAGCGATGAAACTTGTTTCATGACGGCGGTAAAGCACTCCGGGGAGCTGAGGGTTCTTTTCTGATTTCCGGAACCGGGTAATGATCTCAAAGGGAGTTTCTATGGCAGTCATCTTGAAGGACTCCGGGGCAGACGCAAGTTTTTCTGCCGCCTTTCTGGCACCTTCAAAAAGTTTTTTTCTTGCCAGAGCGGGGGAAAGGTGGATGGCTGACAGCTTGGAACGGCTGTAAACTTCAGAACTCACATCATCAAGACCTTCTTCGCTGTTGCACCCCCGTTTGACGGAAACGGTGACGACTCCCGGGGCAAAGTTTTCGGCTTCACGGGTAAAGGCTTCCTCGCCCCCCGCAAAGATCACAGGGACCTTGAGCTCGGCGGCACAGAGGGCAAACTCTCCGAATTCCCCTACGGGAATGCCGTTGGCGGTGGCTTCAAAAACATCAAAAGTCCCGGTATGGCTGATGTGGCTGTAAGGAGTCCGTGACATGGCGTGCTGCCCTACCCATCCGATACCGTCAAAGGAGTCATCAAGTGTAAAGGGCCAGACCGGAGTTGCCGCCCCCCGCTGGAGCTCCACTCTTTCATCCAGCAGTTCCGGGTCGAGAGCGCCGGGGCCGTGTCCGTCCACCACTCTTATTTCGGTGGCGCCCCCTGCGAAAAAGCCTTCGATAACGGCATTGGTTTCAAGGGTGAGCAGTTTTTTAGCCTTATCATAGTAGCGGGAGTCGATGGAGCACCAGTTGGCAAAGTCAAGGACTCCTGCCACGCCTTCAAGGTCAGTTACAAGCATAAGTTTCACAAGATTTTTCCTTCCATAAAAAAAACGGTCTTGAAATGCCTGTTAATATAGCATGACAAGACCGCCTTTGCAAGAGGAAAAGAGAAATCACTCAAGATTGGTTCCCACATCACCGCCGTTGTCGGTGTATCCGTTGCCGCTGAGATACTTTTCCATCTGCTCAGCTTCGATGGCGTTTTTATCGACGGCATACTTGAGTATGGCCTCCTCTGTCAGGACCACGTTTGCCTGCCCTGTGGGATTGTTCTCCGGCATGATGAGGTCGGCAGGAGAGATCTTGCAGTTGGTAACGATGTTGGCGTTTCCGTAAGCGGGAGCGTGGAAGAGGTCGATCCCCATTTCACTGAGGCGGTTACGGAGCTTTTTCACATCAAGATCACGGACCGTCACCCCCTCTTTGATGGAAAGTGCTGCGGCAGTACCTGCGGACTGTCCCATATTGAGACACTCCAGCACCAGACGGATCCCGCTCTGCCCCATGAAGTCTGCGGAAACGTTTCTTCCTGCGACCAGCATATTGTCAATTTTCAGAGTCACCAGAGCCCGGTAGGGGATCTCACGCCACTGTCCGGGATTGACATAACATTTTTCTTCGGTACCGTCAGCATTTTTTCTGACGATATGCTTGATGTGTCCGGGTTCGGTGGGGTGGTGGGCGTCAAAGGCGTGCATGGCGCGGGCGACGGCATCATCAAAGCGTGCGCCGTTGATCAGATCTTCGCCGGTGATCTTGTATTCGCACATGATGCGGCGGGATTCACGGACTCCCATAAGGGGGGCGGAATCGATGAGCCAGGCATTGGCAAATCCGGGGAGGTATTTGCGGCAGAAGCCGATGGTCCACTGACACTGTTGGCGCTGTTCGATGTACTGGCGGGTCAGGTCAAAACCGTCCAGACAGCGGCAGTTGCGGCTGTGGGCATAACAGATGTAGTATTCGGCATGTTTGGGATCTCTGCCGGGGACTCTGACCAGCCAGTTGACCCGCTTGTCGATCATATAGGGATACTCTTTTTTGGCGAGGGATTCTTCAACTGCCTCACGCCAGACAGTGGCAAGTGAAACGCCTGCCATAGCTTCCACATCCACGTTTCCGACGTGCATGACGAGGCTGGTCGCCTGATTGTAGTTATCCAGTTCGGGGCATCCGCATTCAAAGGGGACTCCGGCATAAGCGGCAAGATCGCCATCGCCTGAAGCATCGATGGAGCGTTTGGCACGGACAGCCTGGAATCCGCTCTTGTTGAAAATAACGGCGCCCACGGCAGTATTCTCTTCAAGGAGCGCATCCACCACGCTGGTGCAGTAGACGATCTCAACCCCCTCTTTGATAAGCATCTGCTCAAGGATGACCTTGGCTTTTTCCACATCGAGGAACCGTCCCATCACGGCGCCGTTCATCTTGAGGGCGTGGAAGAGTTCAAAGCCGATACCTTCGATATAGCTGAAAGTAAGAGCCACATACCCCATGGTGACAAGTCCCCCCAGAGCGGACTGCTGTTCCACCAGCAGGACCTTCGCACCGTTGCGTGCCGCACACATGGCGGCGCCGAAACCGGCATAGCCGCCCCCTGCGACCAGCACATCGACCTCACGGACCACGGGAATGTTTTTATTCCCCCAACAGATGGTTTTGTTTTCTGACATTTTCATTTTCCTTATTTTTGAAATTGCCTCTTTTATCAAGGTTCAAATCTTTGGGCTGCTTTTTGCAGTAATTCCAGAAATTTCTCTTTGTTTTTCGCCTGAGCAGGAACAGTTCCTATACCGACAGCCAGAAGAGTATGTTCCGGACCGCAGCTGACGGGAGAGGCAAGATAATAGCTCTTCGGTCCCAGAAGCTCAGCATAATTCTGGTGCCGGATCTTTTCCAGCTCTGCAAGAAGGGACTCCTGATCTTCGGCAGCTTCGCGCCACTCCTCCTGCGAAGGCAGTCCCAGAGCATCAATGATCCTGAGCCGCTGCTCTGCCGGAGCATTGGCAAGAAGCACTCTCCCTGTGGCATTACGGTAAAAGTGTTCCTCGTCAGGCGCAGTGGAAGTAAGACGTGTCACCCGGAAGGAACAACAGGAGAAGAGTCTTCTGTACTTGCCGTTACGCAGTGTCGCAACAGTCACATTGGAACCGCTGGCAGTATTGAGATCCACAGCGACAGATTCAATAAGTTTCTGCCGCTGGAGCGTGCCTTCTCTTGTTTCGGTAAGGTCGCTGAAAAGGGCTCCTGTATGGTATTCGCCCCGGTGATCTCTCAAAAGCAGATTCGTTTCCGTCATGGAACGCAGCATCTGGCAAAGGGCAGATTTCTTGTAACCGGTGACCTGGCAAAGGCTTTTCAGCGTGCAATGCTCCTGTGATGCGACCAGTTTCAGGATCTGGACTGTTTTTTCAATAACTGTTCCCATGGCGGATCGTAAAACTCCCTGTTGCTCATTTGATTTTAATATATCAGGACAAAAGTAAAATTGCCAGTAAAGAAAACAATGATGTTGTAAAAAAAAAGAAAAAGTTTAAAATAATTAAACTGAACCGGTCCGATGATACAATAGTTTTCTGCAGCATAAATGCCGCAGACAGTTCCGTCACAAACCGGCGGAAAATAAAAAAACTGCCGCAATTCTTTCTTGCGGCAGTGAAAAATAAGGAAAAAAGTGTTCAGAAGTTGAAAGGCAGAAAGGGGATCTCCAGTGAATTTTTCGACTCCTGACGGCACCATTTGAGATGCTCTATCCCCTTTTTTACCTCGTCAGCAACGGCAGAAGGCTCCTGAGAAACAAACTCTTCAAAGGAAAACCAACCATCCCAGTTGTGGAGTTTCAAAGCGAACATCACTTCCACATAATCCACACTTCCATTGTCAACAGTGCGCCTTTCAAATTCGAGACGGGTGCGCCCGTCAGGGGATTTGCCCTCTTTGAACATGAGGTTCTTTACGTGGAGATAGGCGATGTACTCCTTCATCACCTCAACAGCGATGCGGGGCAGCACATATCCCTCAAGCACCGTATTGGCAGGATCATAAATGACACCGCAATATTCGGGGTCGAACTCTTTCAGCACCAGAGGGACCATCAGCGGGGAAGCGAAACAGGACCCCTTGTGGGTCTCAAGCACATAACGCAAGCCGTACTCTTTCCCCAGCGCCATCAGCCGCACCAGCCCATCTCTGGAGCGCTCCACCAGAGTCATGAAATCCTCGCCCTGATGAACGGATTCATTGTAATCCCATGCGAACCAGGGATGTGCCACCCGGAGCACTCTGCCGCCCCCCGCCAGAACAGCTTCGCTCCAGCGGCGGATATCGTCGGTCTTCCAGAGGATGCCTGCGTTGATATAGGAAACGATCTCAAGACCTGCATCAAAAGTCAGCTTCTTCATGAGTGCGGCATCCTTTGCGGCAGTATCAATGGAGCCCAATCCCCATTCGATCCCCTGCACACCGGCTTTCAGCGCCTCCTGTACGATCTGTTCAGGGGTGTAATGGTTTTTCAATCCGTTGGTATTGATGGAAAATTTCATGGCAGTAAAACTCCTTTTTTAAATGTCACATTCCCGTGGGACAATCGGCAAACTCCACCTCAATACCGAATTTCTCAGCCACCCGGTTCATGACCGCCCTGACTCCAACTGTTTCCGTGGCATAGTGTCCGGCGGCGATAACGCTCATTCCCAGTTCCCGTGCCAGATGGTAGTGCTGGTGTTTGAACTCCCCGGTCAAAAGAAGTTCCGCTCCTGCTTCAGCTGCCTGGAGCAACACTGTATCGCCGCAGCCGCCGGAAACGATGGCGATTTTTTTTGCTTTCAGATCAGGGTCTCCGTAGAAGTTGCACTCGGGATCCCCCAAAGCACCTTTAAGCTTTTTGACCAGTGTTTCAACAGAAGTTCCTCTGCTCAAAGTACCTGAAAATCCTATAAAGTTGCCATCCACCTTGCAGAAGGGGGTGACAGCCTTGAGTCCCAGGATCCTGCAGAGACAGGCATTGTTGCCCAGTTCCTCATGGGCATCGAGGGGCAGATGGGCGGCGTAAAGAGTGATCCCTGCGTTGAAGAGCAAACCGATACGTTTGGCATCGACTCCCGTAATGCGCCGGAACCCGGAGCCCCAGCTGATACCGTGATGGACAAAAAGGAAATCAGCTTTGGCATCTTCGGCATACTCAATGGATTCCAGAGCGGCATCCACGGCAAAGACTGCCTTGGTGATCTCCTGATCGCCCCCGGCGACCTGGATACCGTTGTTGGAAAGATCCCCCGCAAATTCCGCAAGACGGAGTTCTGAATCCAGAAAAGCAGTAAGTTCAGCAAGTTTCATAAATATTCCTCCTCCCGATTGAAAAATCTCAATTTTATGATCCCCCAGCGCAGTTCGCTGCGGGCTTTCTCTTCAAGAAACTCTTGAAAGGCTTCTTTTGTCTTCATCTTTCCGATGGTTTTGAGTTCAGAAAAAGTACACCGGAAAAGAACGGCTTTCACCTGACCGACTCCGAAAAGCAGAAGTTTCTGTTCTGCCTTGCGAACTCTTCTGACACTGAAAAAGTTCCTGAGCAGCAGAAAAAGAGGATATATCCCCGTCAGCACCCAGAAGGGCCATAAGGGGAAGTATGTATGCCCCAGTTCACGAAACAAAGTAGCCCCCAGAAGAATGAATGTGGGCAGTATGAAAAGCACCGCATCTCTTTCACGGATGAAACAGTTGCCGAAATGGCGGCGCAGAAAACTTTTCCCTGTCTGATAGGCAAAGAACTCCTCCAGATGGATGTCGCACAAGGATTGGCGCATGGCATGACAAAGTTCATGAGCCAGAAGTTCCGAACGTTCATAGACGTACCACTTGGAACACTTGCGGAAAGCTGAACGCAGCAGCATGACGGCAAAACCGTTATCAGGATCCCCGATCATACATCCGCCCCAAAGCGCCCCCACCTTGCCTGAAAGGAAAAATCCGGGGACCCGGCGGTTTTCAAATCCGTAAAGCGCCCTTGTCCTTTCTGCCGCCTCAGAGACGATTTCCGGCGGGATACGGTCAGCGGCACGGACCTGAAACTCGTCAAAGACGGAAACGCCGCCTTCTTCAGCAAGGGCTGTCTCAAACTGAGCAAAGGCTTCCTCTGACTGCCGGAACCGTTCAAAAAATCTTTCGGCACTCTCCCCCGGGAGAGGCATGAATCCCGCCCTGTCAAGTTCTGCGGCGGCAGCTGTCAGCAACTCGTCTTTCACTTGGCATTGCCTGCTTCACCTGAATGCACAGAGCTTTCCGGATCATTGTGCTTCGGCGATCCGGCATTGGCATTATGGGGCTTTTTATCGCCCCGGTTCTCATTTTTATGATTTTTCTGGGAAGGAGCGGACTCATCTTGGGAAGCTTTCCCCCCTCTGGTGCGCTGCGACTGGGATTCCTGAGACTTTTTACCGGGAGCATTGCCCTTGCGGTCATTGTTGTGCGCGATCTTGACATCGCTTACGCTGTACTGGTTGACGTTGCCGTTTTCCATGGTAACAAAGACTTTGCCTGTAAGGAGATTACGGTCGGTGATCCTGCCGGAGCCGTCAGGAGTTTCACAATACTCCCCTTTGCGGGGCATACCTTTGGCAAGTTCAGTATAGCCGTCATGTTCATATTTCAAACAGCATTTGAGTCTGCCGCAGGCTCCTGAGATCGTGGCGGGCGTAAGAGAAAGATCCTGTTCCTTTGCCATTTTCACGTTGATGGAGTTGAACTCTTTCAAAAAACGGCTGCAGCAGAGCACCTGTCCGCAAACGCCTATGCCGCCGTATATACCGGTTTCATCTCTGACTCCGATCTGCCGCAGTTCGATCCTTGAACAGCGGGTACGGGTGAGTTCCTTGATAAGTTCCCTGAAATCGACTCTGCCCTCTGCGGAAAACTGAATGGTCATGAGTTTGCCGTCAAGGGAACTGTGGGCATTTATCAGTTTCATTTCCAGCCCCAACTGATCCACAAGGGTCTGGGTCGTGGACATGGCGGTACGGTTTTTAGCTTGATTTTCCTCTGCCTGAGCCATATCTTCAGGCGTGGCAAGACGCTGGATCAGAGGCAGAGAAGGGACAGCGGTTTTGATCTTGGTGGGATCTATTTCGCGGCAGACACACCCCATGTCGGTATAAAAATCCTTGGTAAAAACGCAAAAGTCGTGGGGAGATATTTCCAAACTTATATCAGCGCGCGCCTCGACGGCAGCGCCATTTTCCAACTTGAGCAAAAAGATCCGTTCCATATCTTCAATCATTCCTCAGATGTTTAAGAGAGGGCGGCATTTGCAAAAGTTCCGCAAGTCTTGAAACCGCCTGTATATTGCTTTGTTATAAATATAGCAGACAAAGGGGCTTTTTTCAACCTTCCGCACACTAAAAATCCCCATTTTCCCGATACAGAGCCTGTAAGAACGTTCCCCAGAGGGGAAAATGCCCGGAAAGAAAAGATGAAGCTTTTTCAGAACTTCCCGGCAAAAAGACAAAAAAAAGGTTCTTCGACGGTTTGTGCCAGAACTGAGCAGAAAATAGAAGAAAATTGAAAGACGGATTTGAAAAATCCGACAATGAACATAAAATGAACTCGTCCGTAAACACAAAAATGAACGAAAGCCCAGTGCCAACGGCACGGCACAGTAAAGCCCAGGGTGAAGCGTCAGCGAGAACCCTGGGTATAAGTCCTTTGAACTCGCATAATGACAGCCTCCGCGTTGACGGCGTTTCGTTAGAAACGGACGGCATCGTTGGCAATGACATTTCCGGAAACATCATTGCATTGGCGGCTATGTCATTCCGTGCCGGAATGCCATAGCCGTCAATGCCGGTCATGGTTAATGTAGTTCGATGTCATATCCCCAGGGTTACGCTGTCGCTCCCCCCTGGGCTGTCTGACTCTTGCCGCCCCATCCGGGGCTTGTTTTCTGGTTAATCTGCGTTTTTTTCGGACGAAAAGTTTTGTGTTTACCTTTTTAACATTCTATGCTTCAAAATTTTTACCGGGCAGCTGTGGGCGCAGTTGTTATTTTATGCGTTGTAAAGTAACAAGCCCGGCGACAAAATTTTTATTCCAAACATTCTTGTTTCCGGAATTACAGCTGTTCCGCAGAACAGTCTGCACCCGGAAACAAAATTTGTTCTTACAGGTCAGGAGAAAAAGAGATGAGAGCGTCTATAGCTGAAACCATCACCGTATCCCGGAGATGCCGGGGCATCGACCGTATCGCTTTTTCTTTCGGAAATTTTAAGTTCTCTGACAAATATTTGTTCTCCGGATGCAACATAGAGCATGTTTTGACAAACGGTTACCCTTTCAGCAGGAAGATCTCCGGGCAGCGGAAGAATTAAATCCGTCAGTCCAAAAGATACAACGCCCTGGATCCCCAATTCCGTGGCTGCCAGAATCCGGTCGTCTGCAAGAACGGTAATATCCGAAGCCCCGGGCGTGGTGAAATCATGCCGTAAATGCAACGGAGCCAGTTTGTAGCACTGATCCAGTGAACCATCCGGAAAAATCGACATCGCATAGATAAATCTCCGGGCGGCATCCGCAATATAAAGCCGCCATTTATCGGAAGAAATCCCCAATGCCGTGATCTTTCCAAATCCTTCCGCGGCGATTTGTTTTATGCCATCTTTTTCAAAATAAATATTGCCCCCGCTGAATGTATAGATACCGCCATTGAATGTAACAGCCTGTTGTTCCGGGAATGTTCCGTTGTACTGTTGCCAGGTACTGCCGGATGTAATCAGCTTCTTGATTCTGATCTGATTGAAAAACGGTTTTACGGGAACCGTTTCCCAATTTGCCCAGAGGAATCCCATCATCCGACGCCATAAATTTATATCATCACGCCGACAGCAATGACCTTCACCGTTAAATTGTTCAAATCTGAAATCATATCCGGCAAATTCCAAAGCGGAAGCCGCATTTTGTGCTGCCAGAAGCGAACTTCCGAAGTAATAGTCCGGTTCTTCTGTTCCGCATGTGATATAAAGTTTGATTGGTTTTGTTTCCGTTTTCCGGGCAATGACCATGGCTTCTTCTCCTCCACGCATCGCGGAAAAGGTCGGACTGCTTAAAAATGCCCGGTGGAAATAATCGTTCCGGAACCATACGGCGTTCCATGCCGCCATTCCGCCGGATGATCCGCCGCAAATAAAATGCATATCCGGATTTGAGGACAAGGTTTCACCGGTGATCCGGCAGACTTCAGGAACCAATTCTTCCACCAGAAAGTTTGAAAAATCAGGACCGTATTGATCAAATTCAACTGCTCGCATATTTCTGCTTGTCCCGGTGGGAATGGAGGGATTCAATACGCCGGGCCGGATGAAAACGACGGTACCAAAGGGGATCAATTCTTCCAGCATTAATTGTTTCAGCATTACGGACATGGTTTCAAAAGAATGTTCCAATAATACATACAGCGCAAGTTCGTTTGCTTCTGCATCCGGTTTGACGGTATATATATCAACTTCAAAATAACTGCCGCGTTCAAATTTATTGCCGGTGATGCTGCATTTATTGAACTGTTTTTCGATAATCGTGTTCTGGTCCATGGTTGCCTCTTGTATCTTATTAATAAGAGTATGATCGTGGGAGTTACTCCTCTAAAGGAAATAATGTAGCATAAAAATTGAAATTTACAAGCTCTTTTTACGCAATCCTGTGCGTGTCGTAAGCCGGATATGCCGGATAGGATAGATTGGCAGAAGCACGACCGACAAGGATCATATTTTGTAAATTACGGAGAAATACAAAGAAAAATGATATTTGATTTTATGGTATAATCCGCCGATGAGGCAAAAAAAAGGTTCTTCGACGGTTTGTGACAGAATTGAGTAGAAAATCGGATAAAATCGAAAAGACGGAATTGAAAAAGACCGGAATTGCACCTATTGTTAAGTGTCCAACAAAAACAGTAGGGGGTAAGCAATGCCGGTCAATCTTTACTATACACAGAAAATCCGTGGATTTCAACAAGAAAGTGTAAAATATTCCAAAGAAAGTGTAGAAATCCGTCTAAAACGCACCAAACATCAGTGTCCGCACTGCGGTTCAACATCTGTAACTGTTGAACCAATCCGCAGTCGCCGCATTCGTGGCGAACCCTTAGGCAGCTGTAGAAAAGTTGCGCTTGAGTTCACAATTCACCGTCTTTATTGTCATAGTTGCCATCATCGGGGAATAGAGCATATTCCATTTCTCTCCCACCCAAAAGCCAGATTGACTAAAGCATTGGAACGAACAATTTTGGAACTTCGTCCGCATATTAGCATCCAAGCTCTCGCCAACTACTACGATTTGCGTTGGCATACCATTAAGGAATTGGAAAAGAAACAGTTAAAAAAGAAATATGCCCGTATTCAAACCGCTCACATCAAAGCGATCGGCATTGATGAAATCCATGTGGGCAAGGGAATGCAGAATCAACAATATCTAACCATTGTTCGCGATTTGCAATCAGGAGCAGTTATTCATGTTGGAGAGGGCAAGGGCATTTCAGCCCTTGCCGGGGCTTTAAAGAAGTTGAAGAAAAGCAAATTGCGAATCGTAACAATGGATATGGCAAACGCTTATTACTCATGGATTTCAGACAATTTTCCCAATACGCACATCGTTTTTGACCATTTCCATGTAATAAAGTTGATGAATGACAAATTGGACTTGGTTCGGCGCAGAATTACAGCGAAGATGGATGAAACGCAGCGAAAGCAGTTAAAGGGATTACGGTTTATTTTTCTGCAAAACAATGAGAATTTATCGGAAGATGCCAGGATGATCTTAAAGAATATGCGTGGAGATTTTCAAGATTTGGGAGATGCTTATATGTTCAAAGAAGCGTTACGCAGCATTTATCGACAAGCAAAAGACTCATACCACGCAAGAATGGCTTTTCACCGATGGTGCAAACTGGCAGAAGAAACCGGAATCCCCGAATTAAAAACAATGGCAAGAACGATCCGGGATAAATTGGATGGAATTGTGACCTATTGGACTTTCAGGCATATCAGCAATGCAAAAATGGAAGGATTCAACAACAAGATCAGATGGCTGATAAAACAGGCTTATGGCTTCAGAGACCGTGAGTACTTCAAATTGAAAATCTATCAGCTGCCGGAAATTTCAAGCTCAAAGGAGATATGAGTTTATGTCACAAACCGTCGAAGAGGCGAGCATAGGATTAGGGAGTTTCCCATACCCGGCGTTCTCTGTTTTGTGTAAACTGTTGATTGAGCGGGCGTAAAAGACAAAGAAAAACGGAACCAGGCTTTGACTTCCTGATTCCGTAGGTTTTCTAAATGGTGGAGCTGATGGGAGTCGAACCCACGGCCTACACGATGCGAACGTGTCGCTCTAGCCAACTGAGCTACAGCCCCTTATTTTTTTTAATAATATAGCATGGATTTTTGGGGTTTTCAAGTCGAATTTGTAAAAATCCAGACTTTTTCCCTTTTTTTATCACAGTGACGATTGTAAAAGTAAACGCACCATCCTAAAATGGCGGTGGTGCATTTAGTCTTACAAATCTAACCGGGGCCTTTAGTCTTACAGACGTCTCATGAATAAAAATACTGAATTTGGGTGTAAAGTTACGAATATCCGGAGAGCTGCCCCCCGGGTGCGCCCGGAGGGGGGGCATATAGTCTTACAAATTTCAAGGAGGCTTTATGGGACATTTGACCGCAGATAAAAGACGTCGTTGGGAAACTCTTTTGAATCGGAGCGAGAGTTTTCGCTCTATTGCCGAAGCTTTGGAAAAATCTCATTCAACGATTTTGCGGTTCTCCCCGAAAGCTGGACAACTTGAAAAGGTGTAAAACGGTGCTACATTAAGAAAGGCAAAGAAAGGACCGTTTTATGAAGAAGTCTTATGAGGCAATTTCAAAACTCCTCAAAATTGTCAAAGCGCCCTCTTCTTCGATCTGATAAAGGGAGCGTTTTTCCGCCTTCGCATAAAGCTACGGCGGGACAAGCGCCTGTTACCTTACAGGTAGCAAGTGCAAACTACCCTTT
>JAFTIE010000037.1 GCA_017457065.1 Lentisphaeria bacterium | reverse complement strand
GCCCTCTTCTTCGATCTGATAAAGGGAGCGTTTTTCCGCCTTCGCATAAAGCTGCGGCGGGACAAGCGGCTGTTACCTTTCCCCCTCCGCATAAAGCTACGGCGGGACAAGCCAGACAGCACGTGCAAACTACCCTTTACAGCTCTTTGCGAATGACATCTTTGCCATTTTTTGAATGACTTTTGAAATTACCTCAGTGATCAGTTATCTGATTTTTGCAAGAACATCCCGGAAGAGGGCATAATTGCTTTTTACAGCTTTGTCAAGATCAACGGAAAACTTTTTTTCTGCAAGGTTCCGGAGTTTTATTCCGTACAAACGTGTTTCTTCAGCCCGGGCTTTGAGAAGAGTCAGCTCTCTGGAGCGCTGTTTTTTTTCAGAAACAGAGTCTGCCGTTGTCGGCTGAGTCAGGGAATCAACTGCTGTACGGTAATATTTCTGCACTTTGTCAAGATACACTTTTTGCATACGCTCCAAAGTCTCTGCAGTGAAACGGTGCATATAGACCAAAGCTCTGAACCCTCCTTTTTTACCGCTGTCAAAGAGCCAGTAAATGGGGCGTTTGTGATAAATCCTGCAATGGTCCGCAAAGAAATCTGCACTGAAATATTGGCGGATCACCTCTTCGGGAGTGTCGCTCCCGCCGAGAGCCCGGGCGATGAATGCAAGATTCTGCTCAAGGGTCTCAGCACCATACATCATGCTGACAAACTTTATAAAACGCCCGGTCAGATCATCTTCAAAACATTCCCCTCCGCAAACTGGAATGATATTGTCTTCTGCAGCAGGGAAAGTCCGGTACTTTTCAGGAGACCAGTTTCCCCCGGCACAGATAATCCCGTCAGTATCCGGCGAGTAACGCCCCAGTATGCAGCCAACGGCGTATGAAATGAAACTGCGGATATCCCGTGCCGCATCAGCTTTGCGGAGCGTTATATCTTTATCTTCTGTTTCAGGGGAAAGTTCATCCTGCAGACCGTAGATCTCAATAAAGATCCGGTTCAATTCCTCTTCGTTTGCCTTGAGTTCAGCGAAACGCTTCTCACATTCATTTTTCCATATTTCAAATTTTTCCGATATCAAAGCTGCATTTGCACAGGGAACGACCGCCAGAGGATGACGCACGAACTCCCATGAGGTTTCAAAGGAATCCCAGTCCGCCTTTGCAAGCGCAATATTTTTTTCAACGAGACCGATGATCTTCTGCTTTTGAGCATCATCGATGATGACCGGCAGCGAGGCTATGTGACCGACTTCATAATTCATTGTGGGGGATATCACACCGGCGATCGCTGATGTGACTTTGCTGTTGCAGAAGCCGAGCAGATACAACAGATCCTGAGTCTCTGCAAATACGCTTGTTCCGGCAACGTCAAAGATGTGACCGCAGGGTTTGTAGCGGAATGCAATGGCCCCGCTGGAAATTTTAGACCATGTGATGCTTTCTTTGAAATAGCACGCCATATTCTGAGGACGGGAACGCAAACTGCCGTTTTCAGATTTGAAATTTCTGATGGCTTCTCCGTCATTTTTCCAGTTGACAACAAAATCGTTGTTGCCATACCACTTTCTGAATTCTCCCCCCTTGTTGTAAGGGAACCATTTGCAGCCCGACTCCTTTGCCTCCCGCCGTGAACCGGCTGTCAAACAAAGGTCCTTTGAAGCACATTCAAACCACATCCGTGTAAAGATTTCGTTGCATCCCGTTGCCAGTCCCTGACGCGGGGATGCCGTATCAGCCAGAGGCTTGTTGGCAAAAACCGACAGGAATCTGTCACTGATCCAAAAGGCTGCGGGAACTCCGGGGAGAGCTGCGAATTTTTTTACCGACTGTTCAAAGTAAAAACCGCATTGAGGATCATTTATTGCTTCAAGAGTCTTTTCTCTTTGGATCTCCATGCCTCCTTTGAAATCTACAAGCCGGATGCAGCTCAACTTTTTGTTGAAATATTTATTGCAGAAAGTAAACGCGCAAACAGGCACAGTTGCTTCTTCAAAAGCTGAATATTCAAACTGTATCAGGTTTTCTATGGTTTTGGAATCATAAATGAAACGGCGCAGCTTTTCGTAGGATCGTATAAACATCCAGACGTAAGGCACAAAAAAACCCAAAAAGCCTTCTGCTTTGGTGATTTTAGAACACTTGACGATAAAGGCTGCGAAAAAGTCATATCTGAAGTCGGCGTAATTTTCTTTTATGAATTTGTTCAATGCCGCATTCATGTTGCTGCTGCCCATGTAGGGGGGATTGGTCACAACGACATCATACATCTGAGTCATGACCTCAGCGCACTGTATGAGGGGAGTCAGGTCGGCAACTGCCCGGGCGACATTTATTCCGGGGATTTTTCGCAATCGTTCCAGGTGTTTGTGCAAGGAGCCGAAATCGGCGGGCGTGATATTCAGAATGGAACCATACTCTTTGGCATCGCGCATTTCAGAGACCAGGCGGCGGATATCTCCGGCAAGTTCCGGAGCATTTCCGCAGAAGTGATCTGCACTCTCCTGAGAAATATGATTGCTCTCGCAAATGGCATATACACCCGGGTGAATATTGGTTTGAAAAAATCCCGGATCATACTGCCGTGCTTTCATCATAACGGCAAAGTAAGCAAGCCCGGCTGCTTTTTCGTCGATATCCAAACCGTAAAGGTTATGCGATACGATATGGGCAACGGCAGTACGGTCATCATATCCTGATTCACGATAGATCTGCATCAGCAGATCAAACATACAGACCAGTACGTGACCGCTGCCCATACAGGGATCGATGACCTTCAGTGTTTCGGGAGCGCAGAGATGTTCTCCGGAATCCAGTTCAGCTCTTGTTTCCGGAGTCTGTTCCGGTTCCGGCAGATAATATTGCCAGCCGAGTTTTTCTGCAACAGCTTTTTCTTCCTTCCGGCGGTCCGCCTCGCAAAGATTGCTTTTGCGGACTTTGGAGTTGATAAAAATACGCCCCAGTGAGTTTTCCACCATATAACGGACGACCCAATCAGGGGTGAAAAGCTGTGTCGCTGCCGGGATATTCTCTTTGCTGATCTTGATATTGTTTCTGAGATCCGCAAATACCCGGTCTTTGGTTCCGGTATTATAATACTGGTAAAGCCATCCGACGATTTGTACATTGTTCAGCCAATCCT
Source organism: Lentisphaeria bacterium (assembly GCA_017457065.1). Classification (GTDB taxonomy): domain Bacteria; phylum Verrucomicrobiota; class Lentisphaeria; order Victivallales; family Victivallaceae; genus UBA1784. The sequence goes on along the minus strand of JAFTIE010000037.1, from coordinate 10,311 downwards.
CCTCAGGAATGTCCCTGACCAGATGAGCAGTGAAGCTCTCTTCCCCAAGAAGAGCATCGGGGAAGAGCAGTTCTGCTTCATCGCTGATCTTCAGAAAAGCTCCGGGCAGAATGGCGTTGAGAGCGTTGCATTGTGTGATGAGCAGATGTTTGAATAATTCTTCCGCCTGATCCTTTTGTGGGAGTCCGTCCCCTTTTTCTTTGAAGGGACTTGGCTTTTCAATGTGAAGTGCCTCATCCGGGATCTGCGGATGAAATTCCCCTTTCTCATTGGAAAAGAGACGGCGTCCTGAGGGCAGAAATCCATTGACCTCCATGAAGCGCAGCATACAAAAGCGGTTGAACCATGTGTAAGCGACCTCTTCAATGGTCTGTTTGCTGCCGGAAAGAAGGATGTTATCAGCTGAGCGGCGGGTATTTTCCCTGGGAGGGGCGTTCAAAACTTTTTTATCGGTCAAGTCTGCAGAAAACGGGCACACCTCACCTTCAGAAATACCATATTGAACGGCTTTCTGACTGACACAGGAAATCAGTTCCCGGTGTGCCCATATCGCAAAGTTTCTGACAGCTGTTTTATTCATTTGCTTTCATCATACTGCTGGATCCGGGATATCATAAGTTTTCCAAATCAGAACAGTGATCTTTCACTGTTTCCCTTGTTTAAAGAGATGGTTGCGGAGCACATCCACTCCGGATCAACAATACGAAGAACGGATCTCTGATAAGTTTTGTTCCTGTGGAAAAATCCCTCTTTACTGTGAGAGCAAATTATTTATTTCTGCCGGGAAAGGGAACTGTTTTTTTGTGAAAAAAGCCATTCCCAGCTGGCATCATCACGAAAAGCGGTGAACCAGGAGTCGTGCCCGCAGTTGGGGACCTCAATGTAAGTGACCGCTTTGTTGCCCGCTGCCTGAAGTGCGGCGACCATCTCCCGGGTCCGGCTCGTCGGCACAACAGTGTCACTGTCGCCATGGAAAGTCAGTACTGGGAGATCTTTGAGTTTGGGGGCTTGTGCAATGTCTGCGCCGCCGCAAACCGGAAAGGCGGCGGCAAACAAACCGGGGTAACGGCTTACCGCATCCCAGGTCCCGTATCCGCCCATGGAAATACCGGAAATGTAGATCCTCGTCACATCAGCTCCGGTACGTTTGATCTCTGAGTCCAGCATACCCATGGCAAGTCTCAGCGAAGAGGACTCTTCCGGCATTGTGTGGCTCAAAGCATCCCAGGGGGTATTGACCCACTGCTCTTCATCGGGGCACTGAGGAAACAGCAGAAGGACTTTTTCACTGTTTTTTTCACTCCATGAAATGACTTCAGCTGCTCCGTGGTACAGCTGCTTGAAGTTGTTGTCTCCGCGTTCACCTGCGCCATGAAGAAAAAGCAGCACTGAGGTCGCTCCGGGGAGTTCCTGATTCATCTGACGGCGGCAATATTTCAACTTTCTATTTTCAGAAGATGTGTATTCACACTGCTCCATTGCATATTTGACTGCAAGGTTTTCATTGTTAACTGACATTGGCTGTATCCTCTATTTTTTCGGGGGTTATTTCAAAGACCACTTGAAAGAACGTCCGTCGATCCCTTTACATCCGGGGGTATCAACGACTTCGTATTTGACCAGATCGGCAGCAACAAGAGCCTCAATGGTGCGGTAGGCTGCCAGACAGTGATAATCCAGACGGCCTTGAGGAAATCCGAGAGGACGGAGTGCCTGGTCACAGATGTGGGCAAGATGAGCTCCGGGATTTTCTTTCAGATAGGCGATCGCCGCAGGGACCATGCCGTCAGGCAGGGAGTTGTTCACTTTGAAGTCTCCCAGGTTTTCACGATGAAAGATACCGTCAGCTGTAACGTATCCGACGGAATTGCCGGGGATCTCCATGAAACATCCGGGAAATGCCGGACGGCAGGTCCCCATGTAAACGCCGTCCTCTTCAAAGCTGTAACCCACACGCTGATTCATGTTGATGAATCCGATCACGCCGGGCTTGTCGGCAAAAATGCAGATGGAACAGGATTCTTCAAGCATGTAACCGCTGGCACAGCGCATGGCTTTGACAATGTCTCCGTGCTTCATATATTCGCTTTCGATCTCGTTCACAACAACGTCAGAAAGGGAGACCTGGTTGCCGTCAGGCATGATGAAGGCTGGATTTGGGCGCATTCCGTCAGAGGATGATCCGCTGCGCATACGGCGTCCTTCAGCGTAGAGACGGTGAGCCACTTTTGAAAAGGTGTCCAGATCGTCACTGAAAACGCCGATGGATCCTTGAGAGACCAGGGCAACTTTTCCTTCTGTTCCCACAAAGGGATGGGCACGGTTGGCACCGCCGCCTGAGTTGGTGCGGCTGTGACCGATCCCGGTGGATCCGGGGAAATCGGCAAGGTTGAATGTCTCTTCAAAGATGCCGGTATGACCGACACATTTGTCAAAGAAGAGCTTTCCGTTGTCGCAAGTTGCCATTCCTGTGTAGAATCCAGCCCAGTAGCCTTCTGTTTTTTTCAGGGCATCAAGAATGATGGGGGCTGCCGGTTTCTTTCCGGCATAAGCACTCCAAACGCACATTTTTTACTCCTTGTTTAGTTGTATGATGTTTTAATATAACCACAGATTGAGGGAATTGCAAGTGCCGTGATAAACTTCGTCCGGAGTTTTGTTCCGCAAGGAGCACTGCAATGATTTCAATCACCGGGAAACAGCTCTCTGAGCAGAGCTCTGTTTTCAACCTTCAAAAAGCTGAACTTATCTTTGGATGGGGAGAAGCAGCACAAAAAACGGATGAAGTTGATTCCGGCATTTGAAATTGAGCATACTGAAGGGTATATTACACAAGTGTTTCTTTATAACGTATCTTCAATTGAAGAGATCGTTCAGCATTCAGGAACTGGTGTATTTCGTAACTTGGAAAATCTGAAAATGAAAATCAATATCAATATCAATATCTGTGTTTTCTCTTTTGGATTTTCCCCCTGCGGATATCTGACATCAGAGACGTTTCCGGAAATTTACTCTCAACCCCATATCGGAGCATAAGCAAATGTACAAAGTGTCAACAGCAGACCTGCGCCGCAGCGCAGAGAAAATAGTCAGCGGAATACAGCTGCCTGAGATCCCTCAAAGAGAATTCAGGATCGATGTTGCAGATTTCAGTGATATTGAGGAAGTTTTGAATAAAGCACTTCAGACCTGTTCTGCCGCGGGAGGCGGAAAAGTTATCGTGCCTTCCGGCAGATACCGCTGCAACGGTCCTGTAAAAATGCAAAGTTTTACAGAACTGCATCTGGAAGAGGGGTGTTTCATTAAATTTTCCCATGAACCTTCCCGCTTTCTGCCGCCTGTTCCCACCCGCTGGGGCGGTGTTGAGATCATCAATTACTCTCCCATGGTCTATGCCGACGGTATCACAGATACTGCCCTGACCGGGAAGGGGGTGTTGTGCGGCAGCAGTGAGAAGTGGAGAAGTTTTGCAGAACTTCAGACTCCTGCACGGAGCAGAAGCCATACTCTTGAAACGCAGCATATCCCCCTTGAAGAACGTGTTTTCGGTGAAGGAACTTTCATGCGCCCTTCCATGATCCAGTTCAGGCGGTGTGAAAGAGTCCTTATTGACGGGATCACCTGTATTGATGCGCCTTTGTGGATGCTTCATCCCTTGTATTGCTCCCATCTGACGATCCGCAACGTGTGTATGGACAGCATGTTCGTCTGCAATGACGGCATTGATGTGGATTCCTGCAATAATGTTTTGATAGAGAAGAGCCATTTCCGCAATGGTGATGATGCCATCGTCCTGAAGTCCGGTCGGGATGCCGACGGCAGACGGGTGGGACTGCCCTGCAAAAATATTGTGGTAAGAGAGTGCGTCTTTCACGAGTGTCTGCACGGTTTTGCCATCGGCAGTGAACTTTCCGGCGGTGCCGAAAGTGTTTATGTGTACGATATCCTCATGGAAGATATCTTCAGACAGGCGATCTCTTTCAAATCCTGTCCCGGACGGGGTGGGGTCATAAAGGATATCCACATTGCAGATATTGAAATCGTCAAAGCCGGTGACCACGCCGTTTCCATCGTCAGTGAGTATGTGGATAAATATACCGGCGACGAGAGGACCTGTTACAAAGATATCGAATTGCTGAATGTCCATTGCCATTATGCAGAAAACGGCTTTGTGCTTGAAGGATCGGAAGCTTTTCCTTTGGAAAATGTCCTTTTTGACAATGTGGTCGTAGATATTGCTCCAGTAGTGTGCGATGGAAAGAAGTTCATCGGGTCTTTGGAGTTTCGTCATGTGTCTGTGAATGGAGAAGAAATAAAATGCAGCTTGATTTGAACGCATTGACATCCGGCAGAAAAATTTCCAATTTCTGGAATAATGTTCACTTTCATCCCACCGATGCTGTGGAAGATATCTGGGGCAGCGAGATCCTTGAGAATCTTGCTCAGGACCGTTCAGCACAGTATTTGCGTCTCTATGCCATGTTTGAGGATATTGTGACCCGTGACAGCACAGGGAAACTGTGTTTTGATTTTTCTGAGCAGGACAGGCGCTTTGACATCGTGGTTGAAAAAGGTTTCAAGGTTCTTTTATGTTTTAACTTTATGCCTGTTGTCATGGCTCAAGATCCTGTGAATCTGAGCGGCAGGCGTTACAAAGATAAACATTTCTGCCGTTCCAATCCGGCTGATTACAAAGAGTGGCAGGAGCTTTGCCGTGTGCAAACCGCCCATCTGGTTGAGCGTTACGGTATTGAGACCTTGAAAACATGGCTTTTTCACTGCTGGAACGAACCCGATCTGGGATTCTGGATGTATCCGCAATTTTTCTTTGAATGTACCCCGGAAATGAAAGAAGCAAAAATCACAGAGTACTGTAAACTCTATGATCACTTTGAGGCAGGTGTCCACGCTGCTGCCCCGGAGATCCGTGTCGGCGGTCCCTCATGCGGCCACTACAAAGAGTTCTTTGAAAGAGTCATAAAGCATGTTTCTCTGGAAACAAATTATGTCACAGGAACCCCGGGAACCCGTTTTGATTTTGCCTCTTTGCATTGCTACAGCTCCATCCCGCAGGATGTACACGATCCCTATCGTTTCAAGGTCGCCCCGGAGAGCATCGTTGCTCAATATCGCACTTACCGTTCGATCATGGGGAAATATGCAATGGAGGAAACTCCCGTTGTTATTGACGAATGGGCAGCTGCGGCAGAAGGGTATCTGGGGATCAAAGAGGATGCACGGATGAGATTCCGGGAAACAGAGTATTACAGTGCGTTTTACTTCAAACTCATAGATCTGATGAGCCGGGAACAGTTTCCTCCTGAAAGAATGATGATCTGTCTTTCAGGACAGGATCACAACACCGAAGACTTTGACGGACACCGGACATTCTTTACCGCCCGGGGATGGCGCAAGCCCATTTGCAACGGATTTGCCCTCGGCGCAAAATTAGGTGAAGCGCTGATACCCGTAGAAGCGGAAATGCCTAAAAATACCGGTGTCATCCTGACCCGCCGTGCCGATGGGGCAGTGGTTGCCGCATTTTACAACCATGTTTCTGATTTTGGAAAGTTCGGCAGCAATGTGCCTTTGAAAGTGAAGATCGATGGCGTTCCGGAAAATTTTTCCTTGAGGCGGTGGCGCATTGATGAAGTTTTCAGCAATGCTTTTACCGCTTGGAGCCGGATGGGCTCTCCGGTTCAGCCGACAGTCTGGGAGCGTGAAATGATTTCACGCCGTTCCCGTCTCGAAGAGATAATGCCCCCTGAAAAGGGCGGGACGCTTTGGTACGGCGAGCTGCTGCTGACGCCGAATTCTGTTGAAGTTCTTGAATTTATTCCTGAAAAATAAAAAGGTGTTGAAATGAAAAAATCGCTGTTTCTTTGTGTTCTGCTGGGGGCTCTTTTTCTTGTCGGAGCTGAGAAAGAGGGCAGGGGAGCACTTTGTCTGACTTTTGATGACTACGCCGGAACCAACTGGCTTAAAGCTGATGCTCTCTTCAAAAAGTACAATGCCCATGTCACATTTTTTATTGTGGGCAAACTCACTCCTGACAAGGTCGAAACCATGAAAAAACTGCAGAGTGCAGGACACAGTATCGGACTGCACAGCGTGCACCACCGCAACGCTTCACCGCTTCCCGGGAAGTGGGATATGAAAAAATATTTTGAGCAGGAAATCAAACCTCAGCTGGATCTTTGCCGGAAAAACGGTATCGAGGTCTGCGGATTCGCCTATCCCAACAACCGCCGTAACGAAGTGACTGATCAGGAGCTTTTTAAACACTTTGATTATTTGCGTGCCGGACTTGGAAAAGCCCGGAAAAATATCTTCTACGGCGCAAAAGATCTGAAAGATAAAATGGTTCTGGGCGGCGGCGGCATCGGTGCTTATTACAAAAGCGATGTCAAGGTGTTGAAAAATCTGCTTAAAAAGGCTGCAGATACCAATACCATGATCGTTTTCTTTTCACATAACATCTATCCCAAAGCAAAACATGTCCACATGCCAACTGAAATGCTGGAGGAACTTCTGAAATATGCAGCAGAACTCAATATGCGTGTGATCGGTATCAATGAGATAAAAACTTTGCTTCTCCGTTGAGGACTTATCAGATTTGCGTGAGTTTTCAACCGGGTCAGCTTGAAAAATTCAGAAGCCTGTACTATATTATTGCTCATGGAACGCAAGAGAATAAAAATTTATCTTTGCCGCCTTGCTTTGTGGACGGTACTGTGTGTGTCGGTTCCGGGAGTCTGCGCTGTGCTGCTTTCCGGGATCTCTCTTCCGTCTGCCGGTATTTCTGAGCATCTGGAACAGGGCAAAAAAGAGTATTCCTCCGCCGTACTGAACTCCGGAAATTCTCTGGTACGTTTGCTGCGCGGCAGCCGCCAGCGCAACGGCGCTCAAGGGCGTATTTTCAATACCCGCAGTGACGGCGGAGAGGGCGTAAGCTGCCTTGAGTGGGATATTGTCAGGGAGTGTTACTGCAGCGGCGGTAGAAAAGTTCTCTTTTCCTGCCCTGAAGAAAAATGTTTTTGGATCGATTTTATAAATTCCGCTCTTCCGGTCAGAGCCGGTCCTCTTTCTGCGTAAATTCTGAATATACCGCAGTTTTTCTTTTCTGAACGCTTCTGCGGTTTCTTTGCATTGTCAATTGTAAATTTACGCAAAATTAATGAAAGAACTTTTATTGAATCTTTTGTTCCTTGTTTTGGGAACAGGAGCGTTGTATTATGGTGCAGAACTACTGATCAAAGGCGGTGTGACCCTTGCCCGTAAGGCGGGAGTTTCACCCATGGTCATCGGATTGACTCTGGTGGCTTTTGCTACCAGTGCACCGGAACTCGTAGTCAGTGTCAGTGCCGGATTGGCGGGACAATCTGATATTGCACTGGGAAATGTCATCGGTTCCAATATCTGTAATATCCTTTTGATATTGGGGCTTTGCGGCTGTATTGCTCCGCTGCCGGTCGAAAAGAAGCTTTTCCGTTTTGACCTGCCGGCAATGCTTGTTTCAGCGCTGATCCTTTCAGCCTTCTGCTTTAAGGGGGCTGTTATTGGACGCTGGCATGGACTGGTGCTTTTTGCGGGACTTGTTTTTTATACTCTCTGGAATATCATTACTTCCCGGAAAGAGAACAAATCTGCTGACGAAAATCCCGCTGACGACCCCGGAAAGTCCAGCCTTCTCTGGGCGATCGTGCTTTCAGCTGCCGGATTGGGACTGCTGATCGGGGGGGCAAAACTCTTTTTGCGGGGCGCCGTCTATATGGCAGGGCTTTTGCATCTTTCCGAGGCAGTGATCGGTTTGACCGTTGTTGCTGTCGGCACATCTCTGCCTGAATTGGCGACCTCAGTTGTGGCAGCCATCAAGGGCGAAAGAGATATTGCCATCGGCAATGTGGTGGGATCAAATATCTTCAATATCCTGGGGATCACAGGTATAGCTCCTTTGGTCGCTCCACTGGGAAATTATTCTATCAATGCTGTAGACCTGGGCGTGATGCTGGCTGCTTCCGTCGGATTGATGGTGTTTATGCGCACAGGATGGAAAATTTCCAGATTTGAAGGCGCTTTGATGCTGCTTGCCTATTGCGGATATACTGCATATCTGATCTGTAATCATGTTTGATAAGGAGATCGTGTTATGTCTCAGGATGTTATAATCATTACTGTGATCGCTCTTGCTATCGTTATCGGCAGCTGCGTTGCCCTTGCAAAGGCAGGACGCAAAGCCGAAAAGCAGGATTAAAAAAGCTGCGATTGAGTACTCCCGGTTAAATGCCGGGAGTTTTTTTCTTTTTTTTTCTTGTTTTTTCAGCAGTCCCGGTGTACATTATAGAAATTTCATACAGAGGTAATTTCAAAAGTCATTCAAAAAATGGCAAAGATGTCATTCGCAAAGAGCTGTAAAGGGTAGTTTGCACTTGCTTCCTGCAAGGTAACAGGCGCTTCTCCCGCTGTAGCTTTATGCGAAGGCGGAAAAACGCTCCCTTTATCAGATCGAAGAAGAGGGCGCTTTGACAATTTTGAGGGGTTTTGAAATTGCCTCATACAGTAAGGATTCTTTATAATGATTTGCAGTGATGTAAAAATCAACTGGCGTGATTTCGGGCGGAATGAATTGCGCAACTGGCATGCCGCAGAACTTCTTCTGATGTCCGCTGTTCTCGGCGCCATTGTGGTCATCACGGTCATGACCGGCGGAGATAGTGTTTCCGGCATTGTCAGCGCTGCGACCGGAGTTATGTACACATTGCTGGCAGGCAAGGGGAAAAGCAGCTGCTATCTTTTCGGTGTGGTCAACTCTTTTCTGTATGGACTCATTTCCATGCAAAGCCGTATTTACGGAGATATGCTTCTCAATTGGGGATACTATCTGCCCATGCAGTTCGTGGGTATTTTCTTCTGGCTGAAGAATTATGATCCTGAAAAAGGTGAAGTCATAAAAAGATTTCTTTCATGGCGCAGCCGAGGAGTTTTTCTTTGCTGTGTTCTTGCGGCATGGTGTGCAACTGCATGGGGACTTGAGTTTTTCAATGCCCGTGCTCCCTTGCTTGACAGTGCGACAACGGTTCTCAGTATCGGAGCAATGATCCTGAGTGTCATGCGCTGTTTTGAGCAGTGGATATGTTGGACTCTGGTCAACAGTATCAGTATTTTTATGTGGAGCCAAATCTATAGAGAGTCAGGAAATTCTATTGCTGCATTGCTGATGTGGGTGATCTTCTTTTTCTGCGGGCTTTACTTTGCCTTCTGTTGGTATAAAGACGCCGGTGATGGAAAATGAAACACTATGTGATCATGGCTGCCGGGGATTTTCCTGTTCATCCGATACCGTTGAAAGCGCTCAATGAGGCAGATGTTCTGGTCGCTTGCGACAGTGCCGCCGCAGGGCTGGTCAAAAGAAATCTTTCTTTTGATTATGTGGTCGGTGATATGGACAGTTTAGGAAAAGAGTATCAGGAGCAGTTGAAGGATAAGCTTGTTCACATCCGGGAGCAGGATACCAATGACTTGCAAAAGGCGTTCCACTTTACAACTTCTCTCTGTGCGCCCGGAGACAGGATCACTATTCTCGGAGCCGCCGGAAAGCGTGAGGATCATACCATCGCCAATATCTCTTTGCTGACCGATTTTGCCAAAGTCCATCCTGGAATCAGGATACTGACTGATACAGGGATCTTTTTTCCGGTGCTTGGTTCAGGGGAATTTCCCTCTTTTCCCGGTCAGGCTATCTCAATTTTCAATCCCGGCTGCCGCCAATTATACCTCAGCAGCAGAGGATTGGAGTATCCTCTTGACCATCTGGAGCTTTCCAAATGGTGGACGGCATCTCTCAACCGTGCTCAGGGGGACTGCTTTTCTCTTCTTTTTGAAGGAGAGGGGGAAGTCGTCATTTTTGCAGTTTATCCCGACTGAAATAATTTTTGAGAATAGAGGCAAATTCAAAACTCCTCAAAATTGTCAAAGCGCCCTCTTCTTCGATCTGATAAAGGGAGCGTTTTTCCGCCTTCGCATAAAGCTACGGCGGGACAAGCGCCTGTTACCTTGCAGGCAGCAGCCCTTGTCACGGCATAGCCTTGGCGACGCCGGATCAAACTACCCTTTACAGCTCTTTGCGAATGACATCTTTGCCATTTTTTGAATGACTTTTGAAATTACCGCTGAGGCAATTTCAAAACTCCTCAAAATTGTCAAAGCGCCCTCGCTTCGATCTGATAAAGGGAGCGTTTTCGGCTGTTACCTTGCAGGTAGCAGCCTCAAACTACCCTTTACAGCTCTTTGCGAATGGCATCTTTGTCATTT
>JAFTIE010000036.1 GCA_017457065.1 Lentisphaeria bacterium | reverse complement strand
GGCGTAAGGATGTGTCGTTTTTATAAATTATTTTGAGGTAATAAAACGGCAAAACCCTAACTTTGCAAGCAGCACTCACCAAAAGTTCTATCAGAGTGAAAATGTGAAGATAAAAGGTACGCCCTTGCCGGTGTGCAGCAATGAAACAATTAAAAGAGAGGTATTTCATGGTATTGATTTGCTTTCTTCCGATTTGAGGAGTATATTGAAACATGGTACAGTTATAATATACTGTACTCATTTGTTTTTGTCAAGCTGTGAGGGCTGTATCGGAGAAAATTTTAGCTGCCAAAGAAGAAAATGAGAAAAATCTTTAAAAAAAATCCATCCACGACTTGAAAAATTGAAACTTTGGTTGTATTTTATGAGACAATCAGGATTCCGGAAGGTTTTGCGGTGAATTCCATTCCACCGCACCGCATCACCCGAGGATCAAGTAATGAAGCGTAGAGAACGACGCGCTAAACGAACTTGCCACCTGTCCGTGTAGCACGGCAGCCTTAAAAAGCTGTCGGGGTAGGGGGAAGGGGGAACTGCGGCGTGCTTTGCAATTTTATGAAAAGGGTGAAAAGAACATGAAAGTCAGAGCGTCGATTAAGCGCAGATGTCAGTTCTGCCAGGTCATCAAAAGAAACGGAGTGATCCGCATCATCTGCTCGCGCGATCCGCGCCACAAGCAGCGCCAGGGTTAATTCATCTGGTAAAGTGTCAAGTATTTTCAAACGTTAATAACATTAAAAAAACAGGAATCCAAAAATGCCACGTATTATCGGAGTGGATATCCCCGGCAACAAGCGCGTTGAATATTCTCTGCGCTATCTGTACGGGATCGGCCCCACCAAGGCGCTGGAAATCATTGAAAAGGTCGGTATCGACCGCAATATCAAGGCAAGCGAACTCACCCCTGAGCAGATTGCCAAAATCACCAAGATCCTGCAGGATGATATCATGGTGGAGGGTGACCTTCGCCGTGCTGTTGATGCAGATATCCGTCGTCTGCAGCAGATCAACTGCTACCGCGGAATCCGTCATCGCCGGAAACTTCCCTGCCGCGGACAGCGCACCAAGACCAATGCCCGTACCCGTAAAGGTAAGCGCGTGACCATCGGTGCTATCCGCGACAAAACTCAGCGTCGTCTTGCCGCCAGCGCTAAGGCGTAAGTTTTGGGTAACAGTTAATAATCTCAGGAATTTTATATTATGGCAGAAGAATTGGAAAAGAATGTTGCCGCTGTTGAAGCTCCGGCAGAGCAGGCCGCTGAGGCTGCTGCTCCCAAACAGCGCGCCAAGAGTGGCCGCCATATTCAGAACGGTATCGTTTACGTTCTGGCGACCTTCAATAACACCAAAGTCACCTTTACCGATATGCACGGAAACGTGCTTTGCTGGTCCACCGGCGGTAAGAATGGTTTCAAAGGCTCCCGTAAGAGCACTGCTTATGCTGCTCAGGTGATTGCCGGCGATGCCGCCAAGAAAGCACAGCTTTACGGTATGAAAGAAGTCGAAGTCCGTATCAAAGGACCCGGTGCCGGTCGTGAATCCGCAGTTCGGGGACTGATCCTCGCCGGACTTGAAGTGACCGTTATCAAAGATATCACCCCGGTGCCGCATAACGGCTGCCGTCCTCCGAAGCGTCGGCGTGTCTGATTACGGATCACGATCCTGTCGCTTCCGTACGGTGTGCCGGAGTGCGTGTTGAACTCCAGGCACCGAAAAACGCAACTCTGCGGAGCTGCGTGATTATTAGAAAAACGTGTCCGTAAAAAAATACTGGGGAGGATAACCTAATGAATTGTGAAAACAGATTTCCGATGCCTAAGTCTATCGTGGTCGATGAAGCGACCATGACTGATACTTATGCCAAGTTTTTGGCCCAGCCCTTTCAGAGAGGCTACGGCCATACACTGGGCAATTCGCTGCGTCGGGTGCTGCTTTCTTCACTTGAAGGAGCTGCGATCTGCTCAGTTCGCATTGATGGCGTCAAGCACGAATTCGGCTCACTTGAGAATGTGGTCGAAGATGTGACTGAAATTGTCCTCAATCTGAAGAATGTCCGTCTTAACCTTCACGCTGAAGGACCGAAACTGTTGGAGATCCGCAAGGATAAAGCAGGTCCGGTGACGGCTGCCAATATCATTTGCGACAGTACCGTTGAAGTCTTGAACCCCGATCAGTTGATTTGTACGCTCGACAAGGCATTCCCTTTCCGGGCGGAAATTGAAGTGATCACCGGCAAAGGATATTTGCCCGCTGAAAAGAATACCGCGGCCCGTTCCATCGGAACGATCCCCGTGGATTGTCTCTTCAGCCCTGTCACCTGGGTCAACTATCAGGTTGGCGCTGCCCGTGTCGGCGAAGAAACCGAAATGGACAGTCTGACTCTTGAGATTTGGACCGATGGCCGTATTTCTCCGCGCAATGCGTTGGAAGAAGCTGCCCGGATCCTCCGCGACCATCTGCAGCCCTTCCTGGGTACTCAGGTCGTTCCTCAGGATGTCAAACTCAGCGATGAAGAGAATCGCTTGTTCAAGCTGCTTTCCCGTGACATTGAATCTCTGGATCTTTCTGTCCGTGCGATGAATTGTCTCAACAGTGCGAATATCAAGCTGCTCTACGAACTGTGTACCAAGACCGAGGGCCGGATGCTCAAATTCCGGAATTTCGGCCATAAGTCATTGGAAGAAATCAAAGAAAAAATTGAAATACTCGGATTGGAACTTGGAATGGTTCTCAGCGACCGGCTCGTTGCGGCTCTTGATGCCGAAGCTGCCAGTGTCCGCGCCGAGTCAGAGGAGAATAAGTAACTATGCGTCATAAAGTTGACACTCTTAAGCTCGGTCGTTCCAGCGCTCATCGCCGGGCGATGTTGGCTAACATGGTCAGCAGCCTCTTTTACAGCGGTCGCATCGAGACCACTCTGGTCAAGGCTAAAGCTGCCCGCCGTTTCGCTGAACGTATGATCACTCTTGGTAAACAGGGAACTCTTCACAGCCGTCGTCTTGCTGCTGCCCGTATGCGTGATGAAGGTGCTGTCAAAAAGCTTTTTGATGAGATCGCTCCTGCTTACACCGGCCGTCAGGGCGGTTATACCAGGATTCTCAAACTTGGTCAGCGTCGCGGTGATGCTGCCGAAACCTGTCTGCTTATGCTCGTTGAAGGCGGCGAAGTTGCAGGTAAAGAGAAGGCTGCAGCTGAGGCACAGGCCTGATCTGAACGGATTCTTTGAAAAGGGGAGTGCTGCAGAGCTCTCCCCTTTTTTGATTTAATACTTTCAGTTGATGATTTTTCAGGGGGAAATATGGAACGATCCGATTTAAAGATTTGGGGTATGCTTGAACGCCGTGAGTTTATCCGTGTCGTTGCGTTTGGAGCTTCAAATACTCAGCGTTATTTGCCGGGAACACACTGGTTCGATTATGTTGAAATGGGCTTTAAGAATCAGTTTGGCGGCGGTTGCGGTCACTTTGTCAACTCCGGAATCAGCGGAAATACCACCCTTGATTTGCTTAATCGTTTTGACCGTGAACTTGCTTTTTACAAGCCTGATCTCGTCATTATGACCATTGGCGGTAATGACTGCAATCCGGCAAGGAATATCGATGCAGATCAATTCCGTGCCAATTTGCATCTTCTCAGCAGTAAGATCAAGGCTCTGGGAAGTGATCTGCTTGTTCAGACCTATTATGCCTGTGATCTTGAAATGATCGATCCGCCTCAGCGTGCTGAGTTGATGGTCAAGTATATGCAGATCGTCCGTGAATTTGCTGCTGCGGAAAATCTTATGCTCAATGATAATGATATGCGTTGGGCAAGATTGCGGGACAATGATATCGATACTTACAGGCTCCTGATGCTCAACAGTATGCACGTCAATAATCTTGGTAATCAGCTTATCGGACTTGATCTTTTGCGTAAACTCCATCTGCCCCTGAAGGCTGATTACCGGAACCAGTGCTCCGGGGGATTATTGGCACAGGCTCTTATGGATAAGTATGAAAAATGATTTGCCCAAACGGGGATATGAGCTTGTTTTTTCTGTGATATTGCCTGAGGTTGCTGCGTTTTTTTGCAAAAAAAGTTGAATTTGCTATTGACTAAACGGCAATTATGTGGCATATTATACAGATGTAATCAATGTTATACAATTAAGCCTGTCTTATGGAATCAGATCGGCTTAACAACAATTATTTTATAACCCTTAATAATATATTGGAGAGAAAAATGACTAAACGTGATTTGGTGGTCAAAATCGCCCGGGAAACAGCCTTTGCAACTCAGAATGAGGTTGCTGAAATCGTTCAGAAGACTCTTGATTATATCTCTGAAGAGCTGATTGCAGGCAACACCATTGAACTGCGTAAATTCGGCGTCTTTGAAATCAAAGTCCGAAAGAGCCGCAAGGGCCGCAATCCCAATCAGCCTGAGAATGAAGTGACTATCCCTGAGCGCGCCGTGGTCAAATTCCGTGCCGGTAAAGACCTCAAGGAAGCTGTTGAGAAACTTAATACCGCTTCCTTTAAATAATGCCGGAGCTTTGTTAAGATAAATCCATCAACTCACGCCTGACGAAAACCTTTTGTTGTTTCTTCGTCGGGCGTGGCTTTTATCAGGAGTCCAATATCATCATGAAAAAACTTACCCGTAAAAATCTGGTCTTTCTCGGTGCCCCCGGTGCCGGAAAGGGAACTATTTCCAATCTGATGCTCAAGAACTATCAGATCGCCCACATTTCCACCGGTGACATCCTCCGTGCTGAAGTTGCCAAACAGACCCCTGCCGGTAAAGAGGCTGAAGCTCTTATGAAATCCGGTCAGCTGGTTCCTGATGCACTGGTTGCCGGTATGGTCCGTACCCGCCTGGCTGAGCCTGATTGCGCTGATGGTTTCATCCTTGACGGATTCCCCCGTACCGTGCCCCAGGCTGAACTGCTGGAAAAAGCACTGGAAGAGCTCGGTACCAAACTTGACTGCGTTGTTTGCTTTGACGTTCCCGATGAGGAGCTGATCAAGCGCCTCACTGCCCGCATGAACTGCCGCGGCTGTGATGAGATTTATAACAAGATCTTCAAGAAACCTGCCAAGGAAGGCATCTGCGATAAATGCGGTTCCGAACTCTATCAGAGAGCTGATGACTCTCTGGAAACCGCTCAGTCCCGTCTGGCAGTGTTCCATAAACAGACCCAGCCCCTGATGGATTACTACACCCGGCGCGGTCTGGTCTTCACTTTGCCCAATGCCGACCATGAGACCATCATGGCTGCCATTGCCAAAGAATTGGAATAATCTAAGGACTTTCCGACTGTGGCTAAAGCCATTGTACATACAGAAGAAGAGATAATCCGTATCCGGCGGGCAGCTCAGGTCACGGCAGAGGTGCGCGACAAGATCGCCAACTCTATTGAAGTTGGTATGTCCACTGCCCAGCTGGATGAGATCGCCGCTGCATACATTGCAGAAACCGGCGGTAAAAGTGCATTTCTCGGCTACTGCGGTTTTCCCGGAAATATCTGCATATCACTCAATGAAGTCGTTGTGCACGGGATCCGCAGTGCTGACCGGATTATCCGGGAAGGCGATATTGTCAGTATTGATGTCGGCGTGAGTATCGACGGTGCCGTAGGTGATACAGCCCGGACTGTTGCTGTCGGTGAAGTTTCAGCCGATGTAAAGCGGCTGCTTACCGGTACTCTTGAAGCTCTTGATGCCGGTATTGCCGCCTGCCGCATGGGCAACCGGGTGGGACACATCAGTTCTGCTGTTGAAAAGGTCGCACATAAACATCGCCTGGGAGTTGTCCGCGACTACGTCGGACACGGATGCGGCATAAAACTTCATGAGCCCCCGGAGGTCCCGAATTTTTCGGGGTGGGGTTCCGGTGCAAAACTGGAGCCGGGCATGGTCCTTGCCATTGAACCCATGCTGACTTTGGGAACCTGGAAGGTGATTACTGACCGGAGTGACCACTGGACGGTCCGTACTGGTGACGGACTTTACAGTGCGCACTTTGAACATATGGTGCTTATAACTGAAAATCAACCGGAGATTCTGACGTGGCCAAAGATGATGTGATTCGTATCGAAGGTGTGGTCAAGGAACTGCTCCCCGGAACCATGTTCCGTGTGGAGATCCAGTCCGGACATCTGGTGACAGCGCACATTTCCGGCAAGATGCGGATGAATTTTATCCGAATCCTGCCCGGTGATGCTGTTACCCTTGAGATGTCTCCTTACGACCTCACCAAAGGGCGGATTGTTTTCCGCCGGAAATAACGGTTGACAGTCCATTTATCAAGTATTGCCTGTTCCTTTCTGGAGAAATGAGGGGACAGGAAGTTTTTCATTTTTATCAACAGGAGTCCTAAATTGAAGATTTTAGTCATCAATGCCGGCAGCAGTTCCATGAAGTTCACGCTGTTCGAAATGGAAAAACAGGCCGTTCTCGCCAAGGGTGTCTTTGAGCGTATCGGTGCTGACAATCCCAATTTGATCTACAAAAAAGCCGACGGCTTCAAATTTGAACAGGTCATCAAGATCGCTGACCATGTTGACGCTCTTAAAGAGATCTGCAAAAAGCTGGTCGATCCCGAAATGGGTGTTATCGCTGATTTGAACGAGATCGTTGCCATCGGTCACCGTGTGCTCCATGGCGGCGAAAAAATCACTGCTCCCGTGCTGGTCACTGAAGAGATCAAGCAGGTTGTCCGTGACTGCTTCCCCCTCGGCCCTCTGCACAACCCCGCCAACCTCGCCGGTATCGAAGCTTGCGAAGAGCTGATGCCCGGCAAACCCAATGTGGCTGTTTTTGATACCCAGTTCCACATGACCATGGCTCCCGAGGCTTACCTCTACGCTATCCCCTATGAGTACTATGAAAAGCACGGCATCCGTAAATACGGATTCCACGGCACCAGCCACCACTATGTGACTCTTGCCACTGCCAAATTCCTGGGCACCGCTCTGGAAGATACCAACATCATCACCTGCCACCTGGGCAACGGCTGCAGCATGGCAGCTGTCAAAGGCGGCAAGGTCATCGATACCACTATGGGACTGACTCCCTTGGAAGGTCTGATGATGGGCGGACGCTCCGGTGATATGGACCCCGCCGCTGTGCTCCGTCTGGTGGATCTCGGCATGAGCACCAAAGAAGTTGACACCATGCTCAACAAGAAGTCCGGACTTTACGGTGTGGGCGGTATCAACTCCGGCGATATGCGCGACATGCTGGGCGCTGCTGAGTCCGGCAATGAAAGAGCTCAGCTTGCCATCAAGATGTTCGTCCGCCGTATTGTGAAATACATCGGTTCCTACTATGTGCTGGTGGGCAAACCTGCCGCATTGGTCTTCACCGGCGGTATCGGCGAATTTTCTGTTGACATCCGCAAGAAGGTCATCGAAGGCCTTGCCGCTCTCGACATCAAACTGGATCCTGCCGCCAACGAAGCCTGTTTCGGCAAAGCCGGTGTCATTTCCACCGCTGACAGCGCCTGGAAGGCCGTTGTTATGCCCACTGATGAAGAGCTGATGATCGCTCAGCACACCCAGAAGATCGTCTGCTGAAATTAAAAAGGAGTGAAGTAAGAGCGGTAACGCTCCAGCACGCCTTGCAGTCCGTAGCGTTTGAGTTGCGGAAAAATAAGTCTGAATCCCGCCCCGTACACCGGGTCGGGATTTTTTTGCATCGCGTCAAAATATCCTTTGTACCCATTCTGATAGAGCCAGCTGCCTGATACTGCTTCACAGATCCCTTCTGTGATCCGGGGATTTTTTCCCGCCCCGGCGTGGTGATAAAGATAGTCATGGGTCAGTTCATGGACCATGACTTTTGCCGCGGCAGTCCGGGGCAGGCTGTCAAGGATATAGAGTACACATTGCCATTCTTTCTTTACCTGTTTGGAAAATCCGTCAAATCTCTCTTTGGTCGTGACCTGAGTTTTCATACACCCCATAAGATTGGGGGCACCGGCGATTTTCTGTAAAGTGTTCCGGTTGACCAAACGCAGAGTGATACGGTGCCGGGCATCGTAACCATATACTGCCGACAGTGTGTTGCGGAGCTGTCTCAGCAATGTTTGCATTTGCACGCTGTTGAGAGAAGTTCTGCTGCATTGCAGACACTGGAATCTGCCGTCTGAGAAATGTTTCCCACCGGCGGAGGGGAAAAAACAGGAAAAACATTTTTCCAGCTTGCTGCAGCGGGAACAGAAACGCTTGTTTACTCCGTTCATCCCCATAACGATCATGTAACGCCCCTTGGGGATGATGCCGCAGTTGGAACAGCTGAACTTTGCCCTGGCGCATTTATCCGAGCAGAAATGGCGGTTTTCCGCAGAGTAACGCATATAGCGGGAGCCTTTCCCGCAATGAGCGCAGATCTTGATTTCAGCCTGCAGAATAAATGCAGTTCCCAAAAATAAAAGAATAAACAGCTGTTTCATAGAATTTTCTCCTCCCGGGGTGAGTACTTTGATAATATAATCTTTTCAGCCCGACATTGCAAGTTGAAATGTTTTTTGACAGCAAATCACTTGAAAAAAACTTCTCTCTGCTGTATATTAAATGCATTGCTTTTTCAAAACAATTTTCTCAATAAAAGGAGAGACAAAATGTCTGCAATTGAAAAGTTTGCCGAGCGCGCCCGCACTGTGGCTCGCACCATCGTTCTGCCCGAAGGTCAGGACCCCCGCGTTGTTGTCGCTGCCAACAAGGCTATGGATGAAAAAGTCTGCGCCAAGGTCATCGTCCTCGGAACTGAAGCCGAAATCTCCGAAGCCTGTGCCAAAGCAGGCGTCGCCGAGCGCAAGTTTGAATCTCTTGATTACATGGCTTCTCCTTTGCTCCAGGAATATGCCAACCAGCTTTATGAAAAGCGTAAAGCCAAAGGTCTTGAGCTTGAGAAGGCTGTCAAGATGATGTCCAGCCGCATCTATTTCGGTGCCATGATGTGCAAAAACGGCGCTGCCGACGGTCTGGTTGCCGGAAGTATCGCTTCCACCGCTGACATGCTCCGTGCGGCGTTCCACTGCATCGGTACTGCCCCCGGCATCAAAAGTGCCAGCAGCACCTTTGTCATGGACCTTGCCGAACCCACTGAATCCGGTGATGACGTTCTGCTTTTCTCTGACTGCGGCGTGATCCCCAACCCCGATGCCAACCAGCTGGTCGACATCGCTATGGCCACTGCCAAGACCTACCGTTCACTTTTGGGTAAGACTCCCAAGGTCGCCTTCCTTTCCTTCTCCACCAAGGGCAGCGCCGAAGATGATCTGCTGATCAAGATCCGCGAAGCCTCCGCCGAATTTGCCCGCCGTGTGGCTGAAGAGAAGCTGGATATCCTTTGCGACGGTGAACTCCAGGCTGATGCCGCTATCGTTCCCAGTGTCGGTGCCGCCAAGGCTCCCGGCAGCGCTGTTGCCGGACAGGCAAATGTTCTGATCTTCCCCGACCTGAACGCCGGAAACATCTGCTACAAGCTGGTCCAGCGTCTGGGCAAGGCTCAGGCATACGGTCCTGTTCTTCAGGGGCTTGCCATGCCTCTGAACGACCTTTCCCGCGGTTGCTCTGCTGACGACATCTACGGTGAGATCGTCATCACTGTCTGCCAGTCCATGTAATTGGCATTGAAGGAGGAGATCTTCTCAGAAGGGAGATTTCTTCTTTTCAAAAAATATTAACGCGTTCCGGAATGATCCGGAACGCTTTTTCTTTTGGGATGCCTTTTAAGGAGAAGGGTTTTTCAGCGTTTGCACCAGATATTTTCTGCAAGGGTGCGGGGAAGTTCCAAAGGTTTGCCGTTGACGGTCAGTTTCAGAAGGGTTTTGTCAAGAGAGATCCCCGTAAGCACAACGGTATCTCCCGGAGCGATGCCGGTACTTTCAGGGTTGCTCAAATTACGGCTGAAACGGTCTGTGACCGCAGTTTCGCCCACAGCAAGATCTTTCAAGGTACAGAAACGCCCGGCATCGGGTGACGCCAGATTGCTTATGGCTTCCGTCAGGTGGATTTGAAGAGATCCGGCATCGGAACGTTGAGTGATGGCATCGGAAAAAATGACAAAACGGGCAATGGTATCTTCATCAACGACATGTTCCAGATGACAAGCCGTGTCAGCTGCCTTTGCGGGAGTAAGTCCCAATATGTCCGAGAAAAACCGTGTCAGCACCTGGTGTCGCTTGACGATCTCTTCTGCGACGGCGCGTCCCGTTGCGGTCAGCTGTACCGGATAATGGGTGTTGTAAATAATATAGCCCATATCCACCAACTGCCGCAGAGCTTCGGTCACGGAGGGCATCTTGACGCTCAGTTTCTCCGCGATCTCTTTGGAGTGAGCGTGTCCTTCGTTGGCGCAAAGTTCGGCGATCGCTTCAAGATAATCTTCCAAACTTGCTGAAAGTTTTTTGGTCATGAATTGCTCCCATACTCAATGAATCATACATCTTGAAACAATATACCACACTATCTGCAAAAGTCAACCTCTTTTCAGGTAATTCCGGCAAAAAAGCTCTCAAACCCCGGAAAATATCATTTCCGGGCGGCGTTCTTCTGATGCCTGTGCCGCCAGCTCCGGGGTGGTAATGCCGCTTAAAACCAGGCAGGAGCAAAGTTTGTTGGCGTTGGCTCCTTTGATATCTGAAGCAAGAGAATCCCCCACCATGGCGATCCGCTCCGGAAGGATCTTTTTGCCCAGCAGTTCCTCCAGTTCAGCCATGATCCCCTGATAGATGGGAGGATAGGGCTTGCCGATGTAAAGAGGCTCCACAATGATACCGGCATCCTTCAGGACCGCACAGATGAACCGTGCCTGAGCGCCGCTGCCGATCCCCATACCGCTGTGGGTGCAAGAGGGCCAATAACTGTCCGGATTGACAACGATCAGCGGTGCCTGAGGGTTGGCAAGAAAGTAGTTGAAAACCCCCTCCAGAGCCGGCTGCCAGTTGTAGGCGCCTTCTCCGAAGATCACCCCCTTACATTCAGGGAGCCGGGCGGGATCGGTGGTCACATTGATATCGGCTTGCACAGCGTAACTGGGATTGCCCAGCTTGCCGCATTGAAAGAGGAGTTCTCCGTTGTAACGGGACTCCTTTTTCCAGTATTTCAACACATCTCCACAGGAGTAAATGCGTTCTGCTGTGACGGGGATATTGCCTCCCCGGAGTATGGCGGCTTTTTCTTCATGGGAGTTGCAGCTGTCGTTGGTGAGCAATATGTAGGGAAAGTGTTCTGCCTCAAGCAAAAGCAGCAGCTCTCTTGCCCCGGGGAGGGGACACACACCGGAGGAAAGTGTTCCGTCAATGTCAAAAAGTATGGCGTCAAATCTTTCTCTGCCGCAGCGGAGGAAGAAGGAAGTAAATGTTTCAGGCATAAAAAATTTCTCCGGAAAATCAATTTTTGTTCAGCATTGCATAGGATGCTCTGCCGTTGCTTTTTTGCAGCATTTTTTTGCAGAACCAATAAAGGAATATGCCGTTGACAGCACCGGTGATGATCCAGGAAAGGGGGTATGCCCAGACCAGGGTTTCGATAGTTCTGCTGGCATCAAAGGCGGTTTCGATCCAAAAGATCCGGAACCCGCAGGCGAAGAGCAAAGCGGAAACGGTTGGGATGATAGCGTGTCCCAGCCCTCTCAGACCGCCTGCCGCCACATCCATAAGACCGCAGAGGAAATAGGTGGTAAAGACGATTTTGATACGCTTCAAGCCCCATGCGACAACCTCGGGGTCTGAATTGAAAAGTCCCATAAGCAATCTTCCGGCGGCGGTCATGATCCCGCCGAGGACCAGACCGATGAGGGCGGCTCCGGCGAATCCGATCCACAAACTGCGCATGATCCTGCCGCTTTTTCCTGCACCGAAGTTCTGCCCCACAAAGACGATGGTAGTCTGCTGTGCCGAATGGACAGCTGAGTAAAGCAGCCACTCCATGCAGACTGTGGCTGTCATGCCAGCCATTGCCTGAGAACCGAAGGTGTTGATAGCTCCCTGGATAATGATGTTGGAAATGGAAAAGAATATGCCCTGGACTCCCGCCGGGACTCCGAAAGCAAGGAGACGCTTCAATGTCTGCCAGTCGATACGCAAGTTTTTGAGGATGAGACGGCTTGCTCCACGGGCACCGGTCATTGCCTTGATGACAAGCCAGGCTGAAAGCCCCTGAGAAATCACTGTTGCGACAGCAACGCCTGCCACATCCCATTTGAAAGCAGCAACCAAAAGTATGTTGAGCACCACGTTGACGATACCGGCGGCGATCAGGAAGTAAAGAGGACGCTGAGTGTCTCCCCCCGCACGGAGGATGGAACAGCCGAAGTTGTAGATCATGCTGAAGGGAAGTCCGCAGAAAATGATCCGCATGTACAAAGCGGACTTTGGTAATATTTCATCGGGAACATGGATCATTTTCAGAGCAGATACGCACCCGAGAATTCCGAAGACTGCCATAAAAACACCGCCCCACAGGGCAAAACACATGGATGTGTGGATGGTACGGCTCAGCTTTTTTCTGTCCTTTGCTCCGTAATACTGTGCCGCAAGAATATTGGCTCCCACCGAGATCCCCACCAGCATGTTGACCATCAAATTGATAAGATCCGCCGTGGTGCCGATGGATGCCATTGATTTGTAACTGCCGAAATTGCCGATGATGATCAAGTCGGCAGCGTGGAATGTCAGCTGCAGGATATAGGTGATTGCCAAAGGAATGGCGTAACAGATCATTTTCCCCAGAAGAGGACCGTTGCACATATCCATATTGTAGCGGTTGATGGACATAGAAAACTCCGGAAAAAGAGATTGTTGTTTGAACGATTTCATAATATACCATTTTCTCAAGTTTTTTTCAATGGAAAAAGCGTTATACCGGAAGAATTCTCCATTTGATTTGACAAAATGGGGCAAAGGGATTATATTAGTTAAAATCCGGCTGTGAAGTAAATTCTTGAAACAGTTGAATGATTTCCAGCCCAATACAGACAAGTGTTTGAAGGAAATAGAATGCAGAAACCTGATGAGAAATTGCTCGCAAAACAACGGCAGGGACACCGTGCCAGATTGCGGGCTCGCTTTGTGAAAGATGGAATGTCTGCCCTGCAGGATTATGAGAAACTGGAGTATCTGCTTTTTCTGTTTTATCCTCAAAAAGATGTCAAGCCCATTGCCAAATCTTTACTGGAACATTACGGTTCTATTTCCGGCATACTTGAAGCCGGAACAGATGATCTGAAAAGTTTCGGACTGACTGAACGTATTGCCGTTGATATTTCTTTCCTGCGGGAGTTCCTGACTTTTGTCTGTTACGAAAAAATTGCCGACCGTCCTTTTCTTGAGAATTCCGAAGCAGCAGTGCTTTATCTGCAACGCAAACTGGGCAGCAGCAAAAAAGAAACACTCATGGTCTTTTATCTGGATTCCGGCAGAAAGATCAATGGTATCTGGGAACACACCGGCACAGTCAACAGTGCTACAGTCGCCCCCAGAGAGGTTGCGGAAATGGCACTGCGTTATCATGCAGTCGGCGTGATACTGGTCCACAATCACCCTTCGGGGAATGACAAGCCTTCCAGGGCGGATATCGCTTTCACTCAGGAGATATACAACTGCCTTGATACCTTTGACATCAAACTGCTGGACCATCTGATCGTCACAAGAGACACTTACCGCAGTTTAATGCAATGATTTTCAGAAAATATCGGCAGCGGGGAAAATAAGGGCGCCTTTTTCAAGAGCAAGAGCGATCGCTCTGTCTGTTGCCGTGTCTGTACGGGGAAGATTCACCATGAGTTTGTTATCTTCCTCAAAACCGCCGTGCCTGGGGGTGAAAGCAGAGACGGCGGATTCGGGATCTGCTGAATAGGCTTCGAGGAGCATATCTTCCCGGTAGAGGAAGTAGGTTTCATCTTCAAGACGCCAGATATGCCCGGAATCTGCAAAAAGTTCCCACCAGGTCTTTGCAGAACGCATACACTTGCCGTTGAATTTTTTTCCGGCAAGGTATATTCCCATAATGCGCCTTGCTTTTTCTTCTTCAGCACAGCAGGGCATTTTTTTGCCCTTGAGACAGGGGATCGAAAGTTTGCGGGGATCGAACCGGAACCCGTTTCTCAAGGGAAAGGGAGAGGTTGGGATCTCACTGCTCCTGTCTGACTCATAGATCTGCCATCCCCGCTTGAGATAGACTCCCGGTTTGCCGGTGTAGAGGGGCATAAGGGTGGTCGCCGGGTAGTTTTTCCGGCAATATGCCATGAAAAACTCCTGCAGTTTTACGGCGTATCCTTTGCCCCGATAGTCCGGATCCACTGCCACATCGCAGACACCGCCGCAGCGGAGAAGTTGGTTGTCAAAGAGAAATTTGTATTCATGAACGCCGATGCACCCCATGAGTTTACCTTCCTGACGGGCTGCAAAGAGCTTGAGATCGTAGGGAAAAGAATATTTCCCTTCTGCCAGACGGGGAGTCCAGAAATCAGGGAAACAGCGCATGAGCAAAGGGATGAGCTCCCTGAACGCTCTCAGATCGTAACGGGTGATGAATTCATTCATGGTTGTGATCTCTGCTGAAGGTGTTCCCCGCAGAGGAGGAACATGTTCAGCGCATTTTGATCAATAGCCGCTCCAATCGAAGACCACTCCCAGAAGCTCAGGATCACGGTTGTAGATGCGTGTATAGATTCCGGGAGCCTCAGCAGGATCAGCCTTCAGATCGATGAGATGACGGCTTTTCAAGCGTCCTGCCGCCATAAAGCGCAGCAGACATTTCATATCGTTTTTCATGGTCCAGACACCTGGCATATTGTCATGACCGGGGCGCGCCATGTTGTGCGCCCCCAGCACAGAAATGCCGGGACGGTGGACCAGATTGTAGAAGTCCACCTTTTCAGTCGCCGTCCTTGAACAGCCTACCAGAGAGATCCTGCCGCCGGGAGCGGTCAGGGTCAGCCCCTGGATCACCGCCTGGGGATTGCCGGTGATTTCAATGACACTGTTACAGCCTTCACCCGTGAGAGCACGGATCTTCTGATCCAGTTCGGGATCATCAGGTGAAAAGGCATAGTCGGCGCCGGACTCAAGGGCAAGAGCACGCCGTTTGGGGGCAAAGTCAAGGGCGATGAGAGGGAAGATCCCTGATTGCCGGGCAGTCTGTACTGCAAACTGTCCCAGAAGTCCCAGTCCCATGACCATCATGGATTCCCCGAACTCAGGACGGCAGCGGCGGACACCCTGGAATCCCATACAGCCCACCACACAGAAAACGGCTTCTTCTGAAGGCAGGGTATCGCTTTCGATCTTGAC
The DNA here is from genome assembly GCA_017457065.1 of Lentisphaeria bacterium. Lineage (GTDB taxonomy): Bacteria > Verrucomicrobiota > Lentisphaeria > Victivallales > Victivallaceae > UBA1784. The sequence continues at coordinate 9,198 of JAFTIE010000036.1, read as the reverse complement.
CACCTTTTCTGCCGGGCAGCGCTGATAGCTTCTGTGGCCGGTGTGATAGCACAAACAGCGGTCGCCGGGGTGGAATTCTGTGACACCTGCCCCTGTTTCAAGGACTCTTGCCACGGCGCTGTACCCCAATGTCATGGGGAATTTGACCGTGCCGCGATTGGTGTTGCCATTGAGACATGCGAATTCCGTTCCGGGGGAGATCAGTGTACACTCTGTCTTCAGCAGCACCTCTCCCGGTCCTGCTTCGCAAACGAACTCTGTTTCAGTGAGGGCGGCTTTGCCTTTTTCAACAAATTGTATGGTGGGGATTTTCATTTGAATGCCTCTGGTTTAAGTCCAATGTTCTTTTTCAAGAGTTCCGGATTGTTGCTGATAAAGTCTGTGATCTTCCACGGGGGGTATTTACCATTGACAAGTCCCAATTCAGCAGCGCTGCAGCGTTTACCAAGAGCAAGAGCTTCCTTGTTGTAATTGAGAGTTCTTGTAATACTTGCCTGCGTGAGTTCCGGAGCCGTCTTGAACATGAGAAGACCTTTGGGCAGGAATTTGAACCGGGGATCGGCAAAGATGGTTCCTGTTATTTTGCCCCCTGCCTTGCGGAACATTTCAAGATTGCATTTCTGCCGTGCCAGATTTCCATCTTTGCGGGTGTAGGAAACAATGGCACGGAACTGCTGGGGCATCCGCAGATAGAAGGCATTGTTTCTCATGGTCAACGCTTCAATGTGGTAGACGGAAACAAGAGCTTCAGAGTGTTTGCCGGGGATGTTGTCCACAATGATGTTGTTTTCAAGAAGGATCTTCTCTTCCGGGTGGCTGTGGGCGTAAAGGTGGCGTATCTGGTTCACATACCAGACGCAGTTTCTGACGATCACATCAGAACAGCGGTAGAAGGTGGCTCCGGAAAATCCGCGGATAATGACACAGTTTTCAAGGGTGAGTCCTTTGGTGCCGTATGCCGCCACCATGACGGGGGTGTAGCCCGGAGAACGCCCGTCCTGAAAACACCTTCTGATGGTGATATTTTCGCTGCCGTTGATCTTGATACAGGCACCGGTAGTGTCGCAGATCTCCCGGAAAGTCAGACCGTCAATGACGACATTGGAGACATTTTCAAGGGTGATGGCTGTGGGGACCTTCTGGAATCCGTCAATGACAACGGTTCCCGGTTTTGCGGCACGGAGCGTCAGAGGAGCATTTTTATCGCCCCCCGCACGGAAACGGACTCCTTCCCGGTAGACGCCGGGCAGGACCGTCACCGTGTCTCCGGCGACTGCCTGGTCAAGAGCGTGGAAGATAGTCCGGAAAGGTTTTGCTTTGGAGCCTGTATTTTTGTCAGAGCCGTTGACAGAGACAAAGAACTCTGCGGCACTGCGCTTGGCTTTTGCGGGCAATGTGAACTCCTGAATGGAGGTTTTGACCAGTTCACGGACCTTGAATTCATCCTGCAGATCAAGCTCCTGATTGCTGTGGATCTCACGCAGAGGTGTGCGTGAAGCCACATAGAAATAATATTTTTTCCCAGGCGTCAATCCTGTCAGTGTGGCACAGTGGTAGCTGCCGCCGTTCCAGAAACTGCCCACACGCTTGCCGCAGGTGGGATCGGCGCCCCAGCGCAGTTCTGAACTGACATCGCTCTTGTCTGTCCACCATTCGATGTTGACCGTAGAGGAACTCATGGAACGGATAAAAGGACCCATCACAGCCGTGGGCTTGGCTGAACGGAGCAGACGGTAAGGTCCGACGGGGAGTCCGTCAAAGCCGCGCCCCGCAAAGGCGGTAAAGTTTTTGACCGTGAAGTCCCCCCCCTGAGCGTTGACATACTGAGGACGGGGGGTGGTTTCAGGAGTAAGATTGCTGTGGAACACCGTCTCTCGGGGGAGAATACTTTTTTGCAGGAAAGCATTGTGGATGACGGTGGGGAGCTTGCCGGTGATTTGCAGAGGCACGGCAAATCCGCAACCTTCAACACGTGCGCCGGAACCGGAAATGAGAACTTTTCCGCCGATGAAATTGACATCACGCAGGGTGACATCGTTGCCTTTGACCGTGAGAGAGCCTGTGAATACGGCACGCTGTCCGCTGCCCCGGGAACGCAAAGTAATGCCGGATTTGGTGATGATTGTACCCGCATAGGCACCGGGAAGCAGATAGACAGTGGCATTGGCGGGGACATTTTTAAGAGTCCGCCAGGCGTTTTTGACGGAGCGGCCTGAATTGGAGTCCTTGCCGAAGGGAGAGACAAAGAAAAGTTTTTTGTCCTCTTTGAGTCCCCGGGTCTTTTCAGCGGCACCCTCCTGGGGACGGTAATCGTAGTTTTCGGGATCTGCGAAACGGGAATCGTGTTCGCTTTTGCGGATCTTGTCGACTCTGAGCAGATTGTCTTCCTTGCCGAAAGCATTGACATAAGCTGCGGCGCAGTTGAGGACATTGTTGGAGTGAAGTCCATTCTGGCTGTAGGAGTTGATGATCCAGCTGTTGATGTTCCGGGCTTTGATGGCAGTGGCTTCATCACCGAAGGAGATACAATTTTCGATTTTGCAGTTGACGGCGTCAGCCCCGTAAATACGGATCCCGATGGGACCGCCCGGTTTGGCACTGTAGAAGGAAAAACTGTTCTTGATGGTCGCATTTTTCGCAGGACACCACACCACCAGTCCGCCGCCGGAAGAGGGGTTGTAGGAACCGTTGGCAAAAGCTGTGCAGCGGTCGATGGTGCCGCCGTCGCCGTGACCGATGTGGATACCGTTGGCATTGAAAAAGGCGCTGCAGTTCCGCACGGTGCTGTTGATGGGGTGGTTGATGCGGATGGCGTATGCACTGGAACTCATGCCATTGAGCTTTTCATGGGCGTAATAGCCTGTTACCATAAGTCCGTCAATGACCACATTGACAGGCTTCTGCAGATAAAGAGCATTGGCTTTGATGACAGAGATGGTGTAAAAGTGTTCAGAAGGTGCTTTGCCGTCAGAGCTTGAGATGTAAAGTTTCCTGTTCTTTGCATCGTAAAAGTAACGGCTGCGGGTAAATTCAAGGTCCCGGAGCGTTGACGCAGGGAGCAGGATCTTGAAGGTGTCTTTTTCATTGACCGCATTGGCATTCCCGCTCCAGTCTGTGACGTAGGTGAAACGGGTGCCGGGGACCCGCTTGAAAGGCGGAGCCTCTTTGTCGCCCTTGAGAAGTACAGTCCCGGGGTATTTTGCCCGGATCGTGGTGATTTTATCCTTTGAACCCAGATTGGCAAATTCAATGGATTCACGGTACACGCCGGGGAGGATGGTCAGGGTGTCTCCCGGCTTCATGGCTTTGATGCCGGAAAGAATGGTTTTGTATCGGGCTTGGGGACCAACAAAAAGTTCAGCCGCTCCGAGAGAGAGAGAAATCAGAAGCAAAAGAAGAATATATTTTTTCATTTCAACCACCAGTTTTCTTCATATTTAGCTGCAGGAGTTCCTGCTTTGAGCAGGAGCTCCGGTATGGGGACGTATGTGCAGAACATACCGGGTTTGGTTATGACGATATGGGGAAGAGTGCCGACGATGCCCCAGCGGGGGGCACGGCCTTCCTGAAGGACTTCTCCTGTTTCCACATCGCGGATGACAAAGAGCAGATCCCCCTTTTGGACCTCATCGTTCTGCTTTTTGAAAAAGCGTATACGCCCTGTGTGTTCGGCGTAGACGAAGCCTTTTCTGTCTTCTGCAGGATCGAAGGGAACCTTCCAGACATCGTGATCGTGGATGATCTCACCCTCAAGCATACGGATGCCCTTCATGATATTGCGCAGATAGTTTTTGCCCTCTTCAAATTCAAATTCTCCCCGGGCGTGCTGGACCGAAAATTCAAAGCAGAGAGATTTCATACCGGCAAGGTATGCCTGATGGGTCAGGTCCCCTGCGCTCCAGTTGTCAGGATCGGGATTTTCCATTTCAAGTTTGGGGATCCCCGGCATGGCGGAAAGAACAAAGTCTGTGCCCGCGCCGGAGTAGATCAGCGCCGGGTGCTGATGCCCGTGAAGGTCAAGGACGATGTGGCTGCCTTCGATCATTTCCTGCCAGAGCCATGCGGTGATCCTGCCTGCCACACCGTGATCCCCTTCACGCTGCCAGAGGCGGTTCATGTTGTAAAGGGTCTGGGCATTGTCTCTTCCCAATCCCCAGGGGCAGTAGTTGTGGCGGAAGATGGAGTAATAGTAATCTTTGATCTTGCTCAAATCTTCTTTTTCAGGGTAGAATTCGTAATCCATGAGGAGCGCAAAGGGATTGGCATTGGCGCAGATCCGCAGTTCTCCTGCGAAATCTCCTGCAGCCATTTCCTCAGCGAACTCGGGCAGAAGTCCGGGGCCTACATGTTCCATGCCGTGCTGTCCGGCGACGATGGAAAGCACGGGACCGGGTCTGTTGCCTTTGATCCGCAGCCATGTGACGTTACATTCGTTGCCCTTGCAATCTGTAAATTTTTTTTGATATTTTTCCATAATAATTCAAATCCGGATTTTTCTTTTGCTGAAAATCAGCTCCAGCAAAGTTGACTTTGGGTGTGTCCGACAGATAAATATAGCTCAACTGAGAGAATATTGCAAGATGCTTCTGTCATTAATTTGCGAAAAGGAGGAACTTTGACTTGCATTGTAGATGAAAAGATGGTATATTTAGCAATAATACCGTAAACATACATAAACAACATATCTGAGGAAAAGTAAAAATGTCAAACTTCGGCGATTTGATCCAGGAATACTATGTGAAAAAGTTCCGGGAAAATGATGCTCAGCGCAAGGCTGAGATCGATTCTCTCAAGAGTGCGGAAGATGCCAAAAAGTTTATTGCCAAAGTCCGTGCCCGCATTGCCGGAGCATACGATTTCCCCGCTGAACGCTGCGATCTCAAACCCCGCATCACCAAAACCACTGAGCGTGAAGATTTCATCGTTGAAAATGTGATCTATGAAAGCCGTCCTGACTTTCCTGTTTGTGCCAACCTCTATATTCCCAAAAAACGCACCGGCAAAGTTCCCGGCGTGGTCTTTCTCTGCGGACATGCCTTTGAAGGCAAATTCAGCGATACCTATCAGGCGGTGATGATCTCTCTCTGCCGCAAGGGATGTGTGGTGCTGGGCATCGATCCCATCGGTCAGGGCGAAAGACGGCAGTACCCTTATGAGGAAACTCTGCACAATGTGAGAGAGCACAATCTTCTCAACCGCCGTATGCTTCTTTCCGGCGACAATATCGGTACCTGGCGTGTCTATGATGCTGTCAGAGGACTTGATTACCTGCTGAGCCGTGAAGAGGTCGATCCCGAAAGAGTCGGCGTGACCGGCAACTCTGGCGGCGGTACTCTCACCACGCTGGTGGCAGGTGTCGATGACCGTTTCACTGCAGCCGCTCCCAGCTGTTACATCACCCGCTGGGTGCGTAACGTTGAAAACGAACTTCCCGTTGACGGTGAGCAGATCCCTCCCGGCGTGGCTGCTGACGGCGGCGAAATGGCAGACTTCCTGATCGCTCAGGCGCCCCGTCCGTTGCTGATCCTGGGACAGAAGAACGACTTCTTTGACATCCGCGGTACCCGTGAAGTCTATGAAGAGGTGAAGAAGATCTACGCCCTTCTGGGCAAAGAGGAGAATGTGGGACTTTTCGTCGGTCCCACCAACCACGGATACTCCATCCACAACCGGGAAGCCGCTTACGGATTCTTCGGCAAAAACTTCAATCTGGATGCCGATGACAAAGAACCCGAAAATCAGTACCTGACCATCGAGGAACTCAGCTGTGCCCCCGGCAGCAGCGCTCTCAATATTCCCGGTTCCAAAAACGTCAATGACTTCATTGCCGAGCGTACCCTTGCCACTATTGCCAAACGGCCCAAACTTTCTCCTGATGCACTCCGTGCCGAGCTGAAAAAAGCTTTGGGCATCGGCGAGGTCAAGGTGCCTTCTTACCGTCAGCTCCGGGGCAAATATTTCCCCGAAGCCAAAAGGGGATTCAGCCGCTACGGTGTGGAAACTGAAGATCATTTGATCTGCACCCTCTCTCTCATGGATGAATTGCCTTCCTATCAGCATATCCCTGAATCCGATGTGGCAGAACTTTACATCCCCAACATCAGCAGTCAGGATGAACTCAAGACCCGTGAAGTTCCCAAGAACCGCAAACTTTACGGTTTTGACTATCGCGGTGTCGGCGAAAATACGCCTGACGGCTGCGATCAGGGTTCAAGAGAGTTTTTTGCCTACTATACCTACGATTATCATTTCTCATCTCTGGCACTGCTCCGCAACGAGTGTATGCTGGGCAGCCGGGTCTATGATGTGCTCTGCGCCATCAAACTGCTTAAGGCTTACGGAAACAAGAAGATCCTGCTGACCAGCTCCGGCATCGGTCAGATCCCCGCTCTGCTGGCGGCATTCCTGACTGACGAAGAGATCACTCCTGCTTTCGGACACCGTGTCCGTACCTGGAAAGATTCCGCACTTTCCCCCATGGATATGCTGCCTCAGTCCATGGGCATCTTCAATATCCTGGCTCTGACCGACTTGGATGAGATCCAGGATCTGGTCGAATCAGGAAAGTGATTTGAAAAAATATAAGGTGTAAAAGTTATGAAAAAAGTGATTGTTTTCGGCGGTACCGGATGGCTCGGACATAAAGTCGCTCTGAACTTTGCCAATGCCGGTTGTGATGTGATTGTTGTCTCCAGAGGCAGCAAAAACAGAGAAGTCTTTGCTGAACGTCTCGGCAAGATCCGCAGGATCACCGCTGACAAGAAGTCTGAAGAGGCGATGCGTTCCATTCTGGCAGAAAATTACGATATTATCATCGACACGGTCCCCAATGTTGACTCCATCAACCATATCCATAACTTTGCCGGGAAGAATCTGGAGCATTATATCCATTGTTCCTCCACCGGCGGATACGCCCCTCTGCCCTTCATCCCCTGCGATGAAACGGCTCCCTACGGCGGTTTCGATGACAAGTCCGGCTGGGCATCAAAGGCACGGGTAGACAACCTTGTCATGGAGCTTTTCGGCAAGACCGGTTTTCCTGCCACTGTGATCCGTCCCTGTTACATCACCGGCGGCGGCGATCTGCTGCCTCTGGACAATTTGGGCGGCAGACGGCCTGACTTTATTCCTGACATCCTTGAAGGGAAACTCCTCGATCTGCCCGAAGACGGGCAGGCTTTGCTGCAGCCCATCCATGTGGATGATCTTGCCGACTCCTTCCTGCTGGCGGCGGCGACACGTAAATCCATTTCCCAGCGCTACAACATCTGCCTTGACCACGCTGTGCCCATCAAGCGCTATGTCGAACTCAACGCTGAAGCCATCGGCTGTGAAGCAAAGATCAACTACATGAGCGTGCCTGATATGCTTGCCAAATATGGTGACACCATTGATGCCATCTGGCTGCGTTTCTTTGCCACCCACATGTGCTTTACCATTGAAAAGGCGCGCCGGGAACTGGGTTATAACCCCAAACATACGCCTGAGGAAACGATCCGTGAGACTGCACGGGCAACTGCCGTCAAGTGCGGAGCTTCATTGTAAAGCGTTTTTTTGAGATATGAATTGGATTTTAGTCAAGACCATCGGCTTGCTGGTGCTTTCAAACTGCTTTATGACCTTTGCATGGTACGGGCATTTGAAAAATCTCAACAACAAGCCGTGGATCATTGCCGCCCTCATCAGTTGGGGGATAGCTCTCTTTGAGTATCTGATCCAAGTCCCTGCCAACCGCATCGGACATGACGGCGGACTCTCTCTTGCTCAGCTGAAGATCCTGCAGGAGGTCATCACATTGTCTGTGTTTGTCCCCTTTTCTCTGCTGTATATGAAAGAGTCTCTGCGCTGGAACTATCTCTGGGCTGCCCTGTGCATGGCGGGCGCAGTCTACTTTATTTTCAAGAAATAAAACAGCCCAAAAAAAAGGGGAGTTGCATGGAAAAACTGCGGTTTGCACTGAATGATCCTGCAGAGTACGGTCTGCCTTCTGTGGAGCTTGCTCCTGAGACCTGGCGCAACGGTGTGGTGGTGCGTATGCCCAACCATCTCGGGGATGCTGTCATGGCACTCCCCGCCCTTTGTGCTTTGAGCAAACTTCTGCCTGAACATTGCGGACTTTTTGTCGTTGCGCCGGAAATGTTCAGACAATTCTACGCCGAATTGCCTGAGGTAGCGGCTTTTGTGGGTCTCAGGAAGACTCATGCCAACTGGAGTTTCAAGGACATACGCAATGTCAAAAGACTCCGGGCCGGAGTCGGAGTCCTTTTCAACAATTCCCCCCGGGATCCCATTGCCATGCGTCTGGCGGGAGTGCCCCGTATCTACGGTGCCGCTGCCCGGGGACGCTCCATATTGCTTTCAAAAGCTTTCAAGCTCAAGCGTCAGCAGATCCCCGGTGTCAGAGCTCAGGAGCATCTTTGTTCACGCTATCTTGCTATCACCATGGCACTGGGAGCACCTGCGTGGGATGGTGTGACTCTGCCGGAGTTTCAGTTTACCCGCAGCGGAGATGAATCCAAACAGCGGATCTGGCGCTGGTGTGAACATCCGAAAATGCTGTTGCTGGGACCGGGAGCGGCTTACGGCGATGCCAAATGTTACGGCAATGACAAGTATAATACCCTGGCACGCTGGTGGATCGAAAACGGCGGAGTTGTCGTTGTGGCAGGAGGAAAATCTGAAATCCATACCGGAAACGCAGTCTGCAACGGACTTCCCGCTGAAAAATGTGTCAATATGTGCGGCATGACGGATCTGCAGGAACTGATGATGTTCATTCGCTTTTCACGTTTCATGATCTGCAACGACTCGGGGATCATGCACCTGGGGGCGGCTCTCGGAAAACCGGGGATCGCCATTTTCGGCTCCACGGATCCCACTGCCACAGGCCCCATTTCTCCTGAGTGGCTCTGCCTGTCAGAGAGAACAGAGTGTTCCCCCTGTTTTAAGCATGTTTGTCCTTTCGGACACAAAAAATGTATGGAACAAGTAAGCACCGATGCGATCATAGAGGAATTGAAAAAAGTTCTCAGCTGAAGAGTTTCGGGTGTTCAGAGGTAATTTCAAAAGTCATTCAAAAAATGGCAAAGATGTCATTCTCAAAGAGCTGTAAAGGGTAGTTTGAGGCTGCTACCTGCAAGGTAACAGCCGAAAACGCTCCCTTTATCAGATCGACGCGAGGGCGCTTTGACAATTTTG
>JAFTIE010000002.1 GCA_017457065.1 Lentisphaeria bacterium | reverse complement strand
TGGCAAAGGGAGAGGCGGCGCTTCCCGGATTTTTGTCATTCCCTTTGGGGGAAACATAAAACTCTGCCGCTGAAAGTGCCGCTGAGAGAAAGAGTAAAAACGAAAGAGCAAATGGGATTTTCATTTTTGGGGACTTTCTTGAATTTTTCAGGGGATTGCAATGTTCCTTAAATATAATCTCCCACGTCACTTTTGTCAAGTTTGGCAGAAATCTTTTTCTTTTTTTTCTTGCAGCTGCTTGAAAAATCAATTTTTTGCATTTATCTTAAGCAAAACGCCGAAAAAAAACAGTCATAACGGGGAAATTTCAGCTATGCAAGAAAACGATGCCAAAAAGATGGTGCCGGAGTTTTCAGAAGAAACTTGCGGAAATGGTGTGCAAGTCGATTTCGAACTTTCAAGTTTGGAGTGGATCCAGACTCAGGAAAAGCCCACCTATCACGGTTGGCCCACCCTTGCCAATGTGGGCAATGATAAACTGGTCATCGTCTGTTCTGGGGACAGAGAGGCGCATGTGGACCCTTACGGCAAGGTGCTGATGTACGAAAGCTGCGACAAGGGGAAAACATGGAGCGCCCCCACCATTCTTGCCAACGGACCTCTGGATGACCGGGATGCAGGCATCATGGTCACTCCTGCCGGCACATGGCTGGTCAACTATTTTACAAGTATGGCATTTTCTGCTTTTAAAACGGAGGACAATACGCCCCCCCGCTGGAAGGAGATCGAAGATAAGATCACTGTTTCACTTCTCAAAAAGGAACATGGATTTTTCATGCTCCGCTCCACCGATCAGGGAAAGAGCTGGAGTCCCAAATACCGCATTGGTGTCAACAATGTCCACGGTCCCATCGTTCTTGATGACGGTTCTCTTTTCTACTGCGGCAGGGCGTGGAACAGCAGCTGCATGATGCCTTCCACCTTTGCCGAAGCCATTGTTTCCATGCGTTCCACTGATGACGGCCTGACCTGGGAAGAGGTCTCGCGTTACGGCAACTCTAAAACCGGTATTTTTGCCGGGTATCAAATGAGGGATTGGCATGAGATACACAGTGTGCAAGCCGGGGACGGAACCATCATCACCCAGATCCGCTCTCACAGTGAAGCGCCTCCGCGGACCTTGCAGATGGTTTCCCATGACCGGGGCAAGACCTGGGAGGATCTCCACCCTGTGTGCGGCGGATTCCCTTCACATCTGCTGAAACTTTCTGACGGCAGATTGCTTATGAGCTACGGCTACCGCAAAGAAAACTACGGCAACCGCTGCCGTATCAGTTCCGACAACGGCAAAAGCTGGTCGGAGCCCATTATTCTTTCCTGCAACTCCCCTGCCTACGACCTGGGATACCCCTCCACGGCAGAACTTTCTGACGGTTCACTTGTGACGGTCTGGTACGAACTTCAGATCGACACAGGCATCGCATTGCTGCGCTGTGCCCGCTGGAAACTCAAATAAGAGCAGGGTTCCAAACAAAGAAAAGCAGAAAAGTCGGAATTTATGACTTTTCTGCTTTTTTGATTTTTAAAAATTTTTTTCCTTCATTTCTTTTTGCGTGATGAGGATTTTTTTTCTTTCTTCAGCTTCTCTTTTTTGAATTTTTCTTTTGGAGCTGCTTTTTCTGCTTTCCGCCGTTCTTTGAGTTCGATGTCGGCGTTCATTTTTTCTTCCCAGCTTTTGAGTCTGCGCTTTTTTTCGGGAGCAGGGGTGCGCTTGACCCGGTCGGCACTCTTTTTTCGTGCTTTTTCAGGGTAGGGGGATGCGGATTCCACTGCCAGAGGCGCATAGCCGATGGTGGGTGCGTCGGCATCGGCACGGAATGCGGCGATGGCGGTCTTGGCATCGTCGTTGTCGATGTAGACAAAGGCACGGTGATCTTCACAGTCGATCTTGCCGATACGGTTTTTCCGGATATGGGCAATATCACGGAAAAGATTCATGATCTTCACAGCGCCGAACCCGTCTTTCTGTCCGACACCCACAATGAGTTTGACTTCATTGACAGCTCCCATGGAGTTTTCCCAGAAGGCACGGTCTTTCTTCTTGCCTGAGAAATCACGGTACTTTCTTTCAAGGAGTTCATCTTTGAAGTGATTCTGCAATATGGCAGCAAGGAGCTCTTCTGCAGAGTATGCCTGATCCAGCAGCTCCTGAGCGAACAAAAAATACTCTTCATTGGCTTCGCTGCAGTTGAACTTACTGAGTTTTTCGATGTAGCGGCGTTTTTTCAGTTCAATGACGGCGCGTCCGTCGGGGAGCTCCTCTTTGCGGATCTCGTTTTTGATGACCTCCTGGATGTGGCGGATCCTTCTGATCTCTCCGGGAGTCACAAAGGTGACCGCCTTGCCCTCTTTACCGGCGCGTCCGGTACGTCCGACCCGGTGGATGTAAATATCAGGACTCTGGGGGATGGAGTAGTTGATCACATGAGTCAGATCGTTGACATCGATGCCCCGTGCCGCCACATCGGTGGCAACCAGAAGGGGAAAGTGTTTTCCTTTGAAGCGGGTGATGACCTTGGTACGCACGCTCTGCGCCACATCGCCGTGGAGTGCTTCAACTGGGTAATGGTGCTGTTTGAGTTTTTCCACTACTTCGTCCACATCCCCTTTGGTGCGACAGAAAACAAGGGCGTAAAGATCTTCTTCTGTGTCGATGATCCGCATAAGGGCGTCAAACTTGTCTTCACGGCGCACCTGATAGTATATCTGGTCGGTGAGCTCAGTGCTGAGCTGGGTCATTTTTGTGCGGATGATCTCATATTCGTGCATGAACTGTTCGGCGATATGGAGCACCTCAGGGGGCATGGTGGCAGAGAACATCAATGTTCTTTTGTCGGGATTGGTGTAGCTGAGGATCTCTTCGATATCTTCAATGAATCCCATATCCAGCATTTCGTCCGCTTCATCAAGGACGGCGTACTGCAGTTCTGTGAAATCGAGCATACCTCTTTCGTAAAGGTCAATGATCCGTCCCGGAGTACCGATGACGATGTCCATATTGCCTTCACGAAGCAGTTTCAACTGGACTTCGATGTTCTGTCCGCCGTAAAAAGAGGCGATACGCAGTTTCCTTGATCCTTTGAAGGAGTTGATCTCTTCGGCGATCTGCATGGAAAGCTCCCGGGTAGGGGCAAGGATCAGCGCCTGAGGCTTTTTGCAGTTTTCCCGGGCGTTTTCAATGATGGGAATACCGAAAGCTGCTGTTTTTCCGGTTCCTGTCTGAGCCTGTCCGATAAGATCTTTTTCGCCGGAAAGCAGTTTGGGGATGGTCAATGCCTGAATAGGGGAGGGGGTCTCAAAGCCTTTCAGTTTCAGTGCGGTCAGCATCTCTTCTGATAGTCCGAGAGATTTGAAGTCGTGAATATCGCTCATATCGTTCCTTAAAAGTTCAAGTCAAATATCAAATATATAATATATACCCCAAAGCCCATAAAAACAATATGGAAACATGGCGAAAATCGATTTTCACATTTGCAATGTGGCTGCCGCAAGAGTATATTATCCCTGCAGCTTCTCTGCTTTGATCCGGGGAACGTTGAAAAAACGGTACGTTCCGTGCAGAAGATTTGCCCCGATTTATAAGGAAAGTTTATTATGTTTATTGATATTCATGCTCATGCCTACCTTTTTGATTCCCCTCCGCAGGATGGTCACATTACCTTTTGCAAAGCGGAAGAAGTATTGAGACGCTATGATGAAATGGGGATCGAAAAAGGAGTCCTTCTCCCTCTGATCGGCCCTGAGGTCTATCTGCCTCAGTCCAATCAGGAGGTCCTTGAGATCTGCAACCGTTATCCGGATCGCTTTGTCCCCTTTTTCAACATCGACCCCCGGGGCATTGAAAACTCTTCTTCCACAGATTTTTCTGTTTGGATCAACTGGTTCAGGGAGCACGGCTGTCTGGGGGTGGGGGAATTCATGCCCAATATGCACTTCAGGGATGAACGGGTTCTGAATATGTTCCGCCAGTTTGAAGCGGCGGGACTGCCGGTGATTTTTGACGACACCACATTGGTCGGCTATTTCTACGGTCTGGTGGATGAACCGGGACTGCCACAGTTGGAGTTCGTTTTGCGGAAATTCCCCAAACTCAAGCTGCTGGGACACGGACCGGCTTTCTGGAGCGAAATGGGGACTTTGGAAACTGTGGGCGACAGAGGAGGTTATCCCTCTTATCCCATCAAAGAGGAAGGAGCTGTCCCCAAACTCTTCCGGCGTTACCCCAATTTGTGGGGGGATCTTTCTGCTGGGAGCGGCTACAATGCGCTTCACCGTGATGTGGGATATGCGGTGAAATTCCTTACCGAATTTCAGGACCGTCTCTGTTTCGGGACCGATATCTGTTTTGCCAAACAGGAGCTGCCTTTGGCGGGATTTCTCATCCAACTCAAGGAGTCCGGAGCGATTTCAGAGGAGATCTTTGAAAAAATCGCAAGTGGCAATGCCAAAAGACTGCTCAATATTTAAGAGGCAATTTCAAAACTCCTCAAAATTGTCAAAGCGCCCTCTTCTTCGATCTGATAAAGGGAGCGTTTTTCCGCCTTCGCATAAAGCTACGGCGGGACAAGCGCCTGTTACCTTCCCCCTCCGCATAAAGCTACGGCGGGACAAGCCAGGTAGCAAGTGCAAACTACCCTTTACAGCTCTTTGCGAATGGCATCGAAAGTCATTTTTTTGAATGACTTTTGAAATTACCTCTTAAGTCAGCGCAGTTCCGAAAAATCGAGGGGAGTCAGCAGCTTTTGGAGCTTGCTGCGCTTTGCCGGATCAATACTCAGATATTTCAGGCGGGTGAATTCAAAGTCGTGGGGCAGAAAGTTTTCCAGCCACGGATTGAGCATCTGATAGGAAACAGGATAACCTTCAAGGATCCACGGCGCTTCAGCGGCGGCGAGAGCGGCGGCTTTTTGGCAGAGTTTCTCCCGTTCCGGGGAGTCCGGCATGGCGACGATTTTTTCATAAAGGCGGTCAAACTCCTTTGAGGAAAAATTGGTCCGGTTGCAACTGTCTGCGTTGCCTGAGTAAAAAAGCTGGAGAAAGTTTTCCGCATCGGGGTAATCCCCTGTCCATGAAAGGCGGAAAAGCTGCATCCGGTTACGGCGCAGACGGTCAAAGAAACGGGGTTTGAAGTTGAATATGCACTCAAGTTCTATGCCCAGTTCCTGAAATTCTCTTTGGGTCATTTCGGCGATCTGCCGGTGTGAGGTGGTGTCGCCGGATTGGTCAAAAGTCAGACGCAAGGGACGCCCGGTGACACGATCGATACCGCCGGGAAATCCTGCTTCAGCAAGGAGTTTTTTTGCTTTTGCAAGATCATCGGCGCTCCAGGTATTTTGAAAATTTTCATCATGCCCTGCTACTCCCGGAGGAATGGGTGTGTGGGCGCGCAGTAATTGGGAATTGGCGTGGGCGATACGTCTTTGGACGTTGTAGGCAAGACTCAATGCCTGACGGAGTTTTTTGTTTTTGCCCAAAAGGGGATCACTGCAGTTGAATCCGATATAGCGGACTTCAAAAGAAGGTGAACGCAGGAGCTTTATTCCCCTTGATGTCAGGGCACGGGGAAGCTCCCCGCCAGTTACCAGATCGGCGTCATCCTTGCCGATGGCGTTGTAGTCGATTTTTCCCTGCAGAAAGAGGAGCCATGCTGTGACCGGCTGTTTCACCGTGAAAAGCACGATCTCATCTGCCAGAGGGAGAGAACGTTTTCTGTCGGCGGCAGAGGCGGCTCCGGCAAAATATTCTTTACGGAAATTGGGGTTGCGGAAAAGATGCAGTTTGTAATCCCTGCGGTACTCTTTGATGCAGAATGGTCCGGAACTGACCGGGTGATCCCCGAAACGGTTTTTGAAAAACATTTCAGCCTCCCGTGAAACCACAGCCGTACTGGGCATGGCAAGAAGATAGAGAAAACGGGGCTGTGGAGAGGTGAAACGGAGCGTAAATTCATGATCGTTGTGTTTGATCATGCCGGAAACAGCTATGTCGTAAGGTGAAAAATCGTAAGGTGATGCTTTGAAGGCTGCTTTGCGGAACTCTTCCATTCCGGCGATCTTTCCACGCAATATCCAGTAGAGGGGACTGTTTTTTCGAGGGTCACAGAGCCGTTTCAAAGAGAAAAAAACATCATCTGTTGTGATTTTCGTTCCTTTGCTTGAGTCGCTGAAAACTTTGTGGGATTGAAAATTCAGATCCTTGCGGAGTTTGAAGCGGCAGGAACGGAAATCCTGGGAAAATCGGGGCATTTCCGCCAGCATGGCGGGCTTGAGCGTGTAGGGGCGTCTGATGTAATCATATTGCACCAGTGTGTCAAAAAGGGCTCCTATGATGTTGAAGGAGCCCAGATCATCCGCCAGTATGGGGTCAAAGCTTTTGACCTTGCCCCCCTGGGCGGAGTAAATGATCCGCGGCGTTTCTCCTGAGATGAGCAGCGCCGCGAAAAGTGTGGCAAAAAGAAGGCAAAAGCGCATCAGAGAACTTTCTTGAAGCGTTCAAAGTGGCGCATGTAGCCTGCGTGAACAGTGGGATCAGGAGTGTAGCGGACAACTTCAAAGGAGTTGCGCACCACCTGACGGGCTTCAGTGACACCGGCGATCTCTCCTGCGGCAATGGCCTGACCGAGGACGTTGCCGATGGCTGTGGCTTCCACGGGACCAGCCACCACAGGGATGTTCAAGGCATCGGCGGTGAGCTGCATCAGAAGTCTGTCTTTGGTTCCGCCGCCTACGATGTTCAAACAGGCGTAGGAGTCCTTGCGGACTTCTGCGAGAGTCTCCAACTTGCACTTGAAGTAGAGGGCGAGGGAGTCATAGATGGCGCGGATGATCTCACTGTCGCAATCAGGACGTCCCTGACCGGTGCGTTCGCAGAAGTCGGCGATGCGTTTGGGCATGTCGCCGGGAGTGGCGAACCCGGAGTCGTTGGGGTTGATGAAAAATGAACAGAATTCAGCATCCAGAGCCATATTTTCCAGATCGGCGAAGGTAAGGTTTTTGCCGGACTCGTTCCAGACCCGGCGGGTCTCCTGGAAGAGCCAGCTGCCCATGATGTTGGTCAGGAACCTTGTGGTGCCGCCTACGCCGCCTTCGTTGGTGAAGCCGTTCTTTTCAGCTTCGGCGGTGAGTTCAGGTTTTGCAAGTTCGGCGCCCAGAAGCGCCCAGGTGCCTGCGCTGATATATGCCCAGGAACCTTTTTCGGGGGCGGGGACCGCCAGCACTGCACTGGCAGTGTCATGGGAACCCACTTTGTAGATGGGGAGTGCGGGAGCGTTCAGCTCTTTTTGAAGCGCTGTACTCAATGTTCCACCGCAGGTGCAACTGGGAACCACAGGGGGGAAGATGGTACGGGGAAGTCTCAGTTTGTCGATGATCTCCCAGCACCAGGAGCCACTGGCATGATCCAGCAGATTGGTGGTGGAAACATGAGAGTATTCAGCAGAGAAGTCTCCGCCCAGACCCAGAGCCAGAGCATCAGGGATGTTGAGGAAACAGCTGTTCTCAAAGTCTTCGGGGTGTTCAAGACTGTGGGCATAGAGCTGGTAGATGGTGTTCAAAGTCATGCACTGGATCCCGGTGAGCTTGTAGAGCTCATCCTGAGGAATGATTTTCCAGAGTTTTTCTGCAGCGGCAACAGTGCGGGGATCGCGGTAGTTGTAAGGCAGACGCACCAGTTCCGGGGGATTGCCTCTGAAAAAGGCGTAATCCACGCCCCAGGTGTCAATGGCGATACCATCGATGGAAGGAACAGCGGCAAGAGCTTTTTTGAGACCGTTTTTCAGTTCGTTGAGCAATGCGGGGTAGTCCCAGTAAAAGGAGCCCTCTTTTTCCAACGGACCATTGGGGAAACGGTGGATCTCCTGCAGAGAAAGTTTTCCCTCTTTGATTGTTCCCAGTATGCCGCGCCCGCTTGAGGCGCCCAGATCAAATGCAAGATATGTGCCCATGTTTTACCCTTGTATAAGTGCGTTAAGTGTGTAACTGCTTTTGGTATTCTTTATTACTTTAGCACAAAAAGAGATTTTTTCCAGTCCCCAATATGAAAAAAACGGCTATTTACTTGACTAAATTCCAAAGTCGGTGTATTTTATCCAAATGACATTGCATTGTAACAGAAAGGAATATCATCATGGAAAAACTTATGCTCGGAATCCCCAAAGGGAGTCTTGAACAATCCACCGTTGATCTTTTTGCCAAAGCCGGCTACAAGATCCAAATCAGTTCCCGTTCCTACTATCCCTCTATTGACGATCCTGAGATCGAATGTCTTCTCATTCGCGCTCAGGAAATGTCTCGTTATGTGGAAGAGGGGATCATTGACTGCGGTCTGACCGGTTATGACTGGATCAGAGAGAACAACTCCGATGTGCATGAGGCTGCTGAACTGGTCTACGGCAAAGTGGGGACCAATCCCCTCCGCTGGGTCCTGGCGGTGCCCAATGATTCCCCCATCCAGTCTGTGAAGGATCTGGAAGGCAAACGCATTGCCACTGAGGCTGTGGGCATGACCCAGCGTTATCTGGCGGAGAACGGTGTCAGTGCCAAGGTCGAATTTTCCTGGGGCGCTACTGAGGTGAAGCCTCCCCGGCTTGCCGATGCCATCGTTGAGATCACCGAAACCGGTTCTTCTCTGCGTGCCAACAATTTGCGTATCGTTGACACTCTGTGTATTTCCACCACCCGTTTTATTGCCAACCACGATGCCATGAAGTCCGACTTCAAGCGGCGCAAGATCGAGAACCTTGCCATGCTGCTTCAGGGCGTCATGCTCGCCAAGGGCAAGTGCGGGCTTATGCTCAATGCCAGAAAGGCTGAACTTGATGCCATCCTCAAGCTGCTGCCTGCTCTGGAAAAGCCAACTGTCTCCACTCTTTCTGATCCCGAATGGGTCGCTGTGAACACCATCGTGCCCGAACAGGTCGCAAGAGAGCTGATCCCCGAACTGAAACGTGCCGGAGCCAGAGGCATTGTCGAATTCCCCCTCAACAAGATCATCGAATGATTTACACATAAGGATATATAAAAATGCTGAAACTTGATTTTGAAAAATGCGGCGGTCTGATCCCTGCCATTGCACAGGATTGGAAGACCAATGAAGTCCTCATGCTTGCTTACATCAACGAGGAGTCCTGGAACGAAACTCTTAAGACCGGTCACGGTGTTTACTTTTCCCGTTCCCGCCAGAAGCTGTGGCACAAGGGCGAAAGCTCCGGAAACGTGCAGATCGTTCACGAGATCCTTGTGGATTGCGACGAAGATACTGTGATCTTCAAGGTGGAACAAATCGGCGGCGCCGCCTGCCACACCGGTCATGCCAGCTGTTTTTTCCGCAAGCTCAACGCTGATGGTTCTCTGACTGAACTCGGCGAACAGCTTTTTGATCCTGAGCAGGTCTACGGCAAAGGACACAAATAAGCTTTATTTCTTTTCTTTTCTTTTCTTACTGCAAAGCTCCTTCTGCTGACTTTGATATCAGTCGGCGGGGGGAGTTTTTTTTGGCAGCGTTTTTTTCCTGCAGCAGATAAGAAGGCAGATTTGATTTTTTGTTTTAATAAATATATTAAATGATGTACTTTTGTAATATATTCACAATTAAGTCATTATGATTTTATTTGCTGCCGGATTGCTTTGTTTATCTGATAAATTAAGTGAAAAATTAAATAAAAAGATTGATTTATTATTTAGCGCTCTTGAAAAATAATTAATTATGAGCTATATTAATATTATACCAAAACGTAGAAAGGAGCTGTATATGAATGTTAATGGATGGCCGGTCATTGAGAGATTATTGTTCAGACGCAGAAAAAATCAAAGCGATCTTGCAAGATTGCTGGGAATTTCTCCGGCGGCGATCACTCAGATCAAACAGGGGGATTTTCAACTGGGGATTGTCGCCCTGGAAAAAATCATGTGCTATCTCGGCGCAACTCCGGAAGAACAGAATGAGATCTTTACTCAGGTGATCCAGAACCGTTTCTTTGCAAGGTTAAACTCCGGGATCGTCTGCCGGATCACCATCATAAGGCGCAATGACCAGTGAAATCAGAAAAATAAAAAAGGGAACTGCATTTGATAACAGTTCCCTTTTTTATTGTCCCTTTATCTTAAATTCTGACTTTGCGGTCAAGAATGCAAGGTGTGCAGGGGCGCCGGGAAGGAGAATTGTTTGTCATTTCGCGGGATATTCCAAAGAGAAATTCTCCCGGAGCTCCTGCAATATCAATGGTTCCGTCACTGTCAATGGTGATGGTGGCACTCAGAGGATCTTTGAAGATCACCTGATTGCCGAGACCCTCAATTTCCTGATACCATTCGGCAGGGTAAAGAAAGTGGGGATTGGGGATCCAGTCAAATGAGGCGGAGTTCAGATCCAGATAGGCAACGTCGTCGATCACGTTGAAGTTGTCTCTGTGGTAGTGGCCGTTGATGCAGAGCATGACTCTGCCCGGCAGGTTCCGGGACTCCCGGATGATCTCAAGGACTTTATCACGGTTTTTGATGCCCCCTTCATATTCCAAAGTGGCGTGACTGCAGAGAATGCAGGGGAAGGGGGAGCCGAGGATCGTTTCTCTCAGCCATGTGATCTGTTCCGGATTGATCCAATCTCTGCCTTTCGGGTGATCAAAGTAGTTCCGCTCGGAATAGTGAAAATAGATTCCCCGGAAATCTGAAAAATAGTTCTCGTCAATGATGACAAAACGGAATCCGTTGCAGTCAAAGTAATAATAGCCGCAGCTCAGACCATATCCTTCAAGGGCCTCTTCATAGCTGTTGAGGTCAAATTCGTGGTTGCCGAAGACATGGTATCCGGGGATATTGAAGTCCCGGTACTGCTTGATAAGCTCTCTTGCAACAGGGACGTGATGACAGAAGTCCCCCATGTGGATCAAAAATTCTGAACCGTCTTTTGCCGCCCGGTTCTGAATGGATTCCAGACGCTCAGGGGCGTCGCACTTGAACCACACCGGATGGTGGTGCAGATCGGAAAACGCTGTAAATCTTACTTTGCTCATAGCTGATGGACTTTCTTTCATATAAGAAGTTGTATTGTCTGATACCATAATATAACTCTTCTTTGCCCGAATGCAAGACGCAAAGGAAGCTTTATTGCACTCCTTTTATTCTGAAGAAAGTTTTTTCAACCGGATTTTGTCAAAGTAGACGGTCCCTTTGCCGAAGATGGAAAGATTCAAATTGATCTTTTCGCCCAGAACATTTGTGTCAATGATCCCTTCGCCTTTGCGCCAGTCAAAGGTTCCGGTTTCTGCCGCGTTGTCCGCTCTTGAAGTGAAACAGAGCCATTTTTTTCCGTTGTTTACATAAAATCTGCCGCCGCAGCGCCGGTTTCTTTCATCTCTGCCGGAAGAAACATTTTTACCTTTGACATAAAAGGTGAGGCGGTAACGGCTGCCGGGTTCAAGAGATACCCGTTTACTGACTCCCTGACCGTCGGAAATACGGACACTGGGAGTGGAAGAGAGCTTGACAGTGTGATCCAATTGTACTTTAGGCGATTTGAGCCTGTGAATTTCTTTTTCAAAAGAATATTCCTGAGCTGAGAGCAGAAACGTCCCTGAACAAAGAAGAAAAGTTGACATGTATTTAAAATTCATTTCTTACCTCCTTCTCCGGAAATGGTGTAAGTAAAAACAGCTGTCCTGCCGGGAGCAAGGCTTTTTTCTTTGACTACAAATTCCACGGTGCGCAAAGGTTTGTGAGCGGCTTTCCAACTGAAAATTCCCTTGAATTTGCTGTCAGGAGTGAAATACACCGTGTCTTTCAGAAATTCGTCAGATGCGGAAATCGTAACAATTTTGCCGTCCCAGAGACCTTCAGGGGCTTTGTAGAGATAAAAACTTTCCTTGTGTGAGTTGTCGTATCTGCTGTTGAGAAAGATATTTTTCGCCTTGAAACGTTCACCGGTGGAAGCCGGGAAAGAGTTGATCCGTAAATCAAGGAACATCTCTTTCTGTGTGGGATTTGTGAAAGAATGTGTTATAGAGACCTTCCCTTTCTGCAGTTTGATTTTTCTTGTAATGACCATCTTGTAGAGAGGATTGGGAATAGGGTTGGCGCCGTCATAAGGCCCCACGGTTGCAACAGCTGTGAAAAAAGGATTGCCTGAAGAAGTAAATCCGTAATCTTTCAAGGTAAATACAAGAGGGCGCTGATTGATATCGCTGAAAATAACTCTTCCGGCAAAGCCCTTCTGGAAAAATTCAATGCCTTCACCGGTGTTTAATGAGACAAGCTCGCATTTGTTGCATCCGTCAATGCCCATGGAACTTATGCCGTCATCCAGACGCAGGATGGGGCGCAAGGCGGCATCTGCTTCCCAGAAAATCTTTTTATTTCCCAGACTCTTGGATTGGAAGAAGTTGTTTTTGCCGGAGTAGCGGCTGATCTCTTTTTCAAGCCGGCTCTTTTCGTGTTTGAAATCGTTTCCGGCAAGAACGCATCCGGAGGGGGCCACTTTGACCAGCATGGGGAAGGGGGCTCCCTTGACAGGGCGTTTCTGGCGTATTTCAAGGATCAGAGGCTGCTCTTTATGGTAATTAAAAAGAGTCAGCAGATATTTGCCTTTGTATTTGTGCGCCGTATAACGGATATAAGTTGTGAAGTTGGGGAAAGTGATTACTTTTCCGTCAGCAAGTCTGGTTGAAACCGTGTTGCGGGCAATGATTTCAAACTCCTGATCGCAGCGTTTGCCATTGAAGTAATACTCCTCTGCTTCAGAAACGGTTTTGAAACCCTGATAAATGGCATGATAATATTCACCGGGAAAAACGTTATCTGGCCAGAAACCGATACCGATGCCCCCCAGGGCAGCTGTGGCAACGATGTTCTGTGTGATTCCGGGGGCCGTATATTGCCGGTAGAAACGTTCCAGCCTTTCTGCCGGATCAATGAGGGGCAGGTAGGGCGTTGTGAAAAATTTCATACAGTACGCCATGTCATCAAAGTAGCGGCTTCCGGCGTAGTACGGCATGTGGTTGTGAAGATCAACAGCCTTGTCGGCAAGGGAAACATCCACGCCGCACCAGCGGGCTATGTGAGGCGTGTCAGCGTGAAGGTTGTCGGAAACAAGACGGTAGGTCATACCGGGACACTCCTCTTTGAAAATGCGGAGTCTGAAGTGGAGCAGTTCGTTATGAACTTTGATCATGAATTTGAACCACTGGTCCTCGTATTTTGAAAGGATCTCTTCTCTCGTGGGAACTTTGGCAAGTTTCATTTCTTTGGCAAAACGTTCCCTCCCGTCAGGTCCGAAACCGAAAGGATGGGGTTCGAAATCATCACTGATGCTTTTGATGAATGGATAGTTTTTCTTGATATGACGCAAAAAATCCCGCAGATATTTTTCGTAAAGGGGGGCATATTTTCCCAGCAGCGCAACCGCATCCGGGCGGCGGGGCTGTTTGATTCTGCCTTTGTCATCAATGTTGGGGGGCGTCCGGGCGATCAAATCATCCCGGAGCCGGGTCGCGGTCTTATCGTAGCTGGTAAGCAGCTGGTCCGTGGTCAGGCAGGGGATGTAATTTGCAAAAAGTTTTTTATCAGATTCAACATCGCTTGCAAAACGGGAATGGAAATGTTTTGTCCGGGCAAGATTATCCCAGAAGTTCCGTTCTTTTTGAATAGCGGAGGTAAAAGGAAACATCCGCAGCGGGGAGTAGTAAAGCTGCATATTGAAATATTTACAGTTCTGTTTCAGAGAGGGAAGGGGCGGGAGGATTTTCAGCTCAAAACTTTTTTCAGAGAGTTTATCTCCTGCTGATTCAAAACTCCAATAGGCGCGTCCGGATTTTCCGGCAGACTTTTCTGCCGACTCCAAGACTATAAAAGTGCGGTACCAACCTTGGTTGATGAAACGGTTGAAAGCAGGATCAAAATCAATAACGTACCGGTGGAAGGGCGTATTGCCCCGTTTGATAAGGCTTGGGGAAATTTTTGCAGGGACTCTCTGAAGTTTTCCGTTACGGGGAAGTTTGTTCCATTCGCAGACCCCCGTGAGGGTGATGAACTGCGGCAGATCAAGGATCATCCGTGAGCGGGCAGACGCATATTTTTTCTGATTCCCTTTGAAAAAAATTTCCATTGTCCCCGGATAATTTTCACAGATTGAAAGTTTTTGCTTTTCAAAGTTCAGAGGAAAGATGGTAAGCGTGTATTCAGGTTTTGCTCCTGAAAGAGCTGTACCCAGAATCAGGGATAAAGCGAAAAAGAGGCGTTTCATAGATCGTACTCCGTTGTATTGAAGGTAAAAAAATGTTTTATCAGGGATAGACGAGCTTGACCTGAATCCCGTGATCCCGGTAGAATCCGCATACATCAGGGTTGCTTGTATGGTAATATTTGCCCATCTGAGTCAGCTGCCGGTAGGTGAAGGTTTCAACGTGCCCGTCATAAAGCAGGACATTGGTACGTCCGGTGACATAGAGGAACTCCTCAATGGCGTTTTCCCAGGTGACGCTTTTATAGGGACGGGCATCATATTGTCCGTGACGGTAAGAGGTCCCCATGGTGGTGGCGGCAGTGGGCATGGAGCTGCCTTTGCTCCCTGTTCCGAGAACTTCAAGCAGAAATTTGGTGATCCCCGGTCTTTTTACAGCAGATGTTTTTCTGAACTTGGAATATTGATTGGTGGAGTTGTAATTGGGGCAGAGCGTACCATTTAAACTGTAATGGCAGGCTGCCAGGTATTGCCAGTCTTTGCTGCCGTAAGGCAGCTCTGCCGGACAGGTCAGAGTGCCTTTCCCGACAAGATGACCGTTGGTACGGATTTGTTGATGGACCCCGTAGTTGACTGTAGCGGTTTCATTCTGGTAATCTGCACGCTGATTACCCACAAGAAGATCCATCCAGGTGCCTTCTGCTCCGGCGTTGCCGATTCCGTAGGGCGGCATGGCTGAGGGTAGGATCCAATCGTTGTTGTCGGCGGTATAACTTGCTGAGGCAATGCCGATCTGTTTTTCGTTATTGGTACACGATATACTTTTGGCACGCTCCTTTGCCTGCTGCAAGGCGGGCAAAAGCATGGCAGCAAGAATTGCAATTATTGCGATAACAACCAGAAGTTCAATCAGCGTGAACGCTGATTGAGTGAAGATGTGAAGGTGTGAAGAGTTTGCCTGCGGCAAACGTGAAGTGCGCCCTGACGGGCGTAAGGATGTGCAGTTTTTATGAATTTTTTTGAGGCAATACAACGGT
>JAFTIE010000272.1 GCA_017457065.1 Lentisphaeria bacterium | reverse complement strand
TTGGAGTGCAACGGTTTTACCAAGCGTAATGCTCTTTATTATGCCCGGTATATCAACCTTGAAGGTCCCGGCTGGCGCACCCGGGTCGCTTTTGATGCCGACAGTGCGGAACTGGGCTTTTATGATGCCAAAAATCCTGTCAACATCATGCAGCAGTCTGCTGTAAAAAAATAAGGAATTTCTTTCGATATGAGCATTCGTATAACCTACCCCGGCGGACGCACCAAGGCCCTGACTCTCAGCTATGATGACGGCAGAGACTATGACCGCAGACTTGTAAAGATCTTCAACGATCACGGTTTGAAGGGCACCTTCCATCTCAATGCCGGAATGCTTAAAGGTGAGCAGAAAGTCTCTCTGGATGAGATCGCTTCTCTCTATGAAGGTCATGAGATCTCCTGTCACGCCTTTACCCATCCCTTTCTTGAACGGATCCCCCGTACTGAGGTCATGCGCGAGGTCTGGCAGGATCGTGAGCTGTTGGAAAAATATGCGCCCTATCCTGTGACGGGAATGTCCTATCCCTACGGAACTTCCGATTCCGCAGTGGTGGAAATACTCCGTAACTGCGGCATCGAATATTGCCGCACGACAGTTTCTACAAAGAATTTCAAACTTCCTGATGAACTGCTTTTGTGGAATCCCACCTGTCACCACCGTGATATGCTTGAGCTTGCTCCCGCATTTGTGGCTCCCCAGCGTTATAATTTGAATATTTTTTATGTGTGGGGACACTCCTACGAGTTCGGCAATACCGGGAACTGGGACGATATGGAGCGCTTTGCTGATATGGTCGCCGGAAAGGATGATATCTGGTATGTGACCAATATTGAGCTTGCCCGTTACATCAAGGCTTTCCGTGCCCTGGTGACTTCTGCTGACGGACGCCGTGCTTACAATCCCAGTGCAGTGACGGTTTGGATCGCCTCTCCCAACGGGGCGCTCCCTGTGGCTCCCGGTGCTGTGGTGGATATTTGAGGAAAAGGAATGAAAATCATTCACTTTTCCGATCCTCACGGCGGCGGCGGTGCTGAGGATTGGATGGCATACTTTGACAAACGGTGGGTGGGAGTGTTCAATTACCGCTTCCGCCGCCGTTTTCAGCATGACCTTTCCAAATTGGAAAAGGCTGTTGGGTATATCCTTGATGTCAAGCCTGACCTTGCCGTCTGCACAGGAGACTTGACCAGTTCCGGACAGCCGGGGGAATTTGAGCGGGTGAAAAAGATATTGGCTCCTCTTGTGGAATCAAAGATCCCTCTTGTGTACACGCCGGGGAACCATGACTGCTATGTGAAGCGCCCCTGGTGTGTCAAAGCTGTCAAGGAGGCGGTTTACGAGGTCAATCAGAAGCGTTTCACCTTTGATGAAATGCCCTGCCGCATGGAACTTGGCGGAGCGGAGGTGCTGATGCTCAATACCTCCCGCCCTTCCAATCTCCTTTGTTCCTGGGGATTTGTGTATAAAAAAGACAGCCGCAAAATTGCAGAACTCTGTGAAGCAGAAAAGAAGGCTCCCCGTATTCTTGTTACCCATTACCCTCTTATTGAGGACAACAAGTGGCTCAGATTCCGTCACGCTCTTTTCGGACAGGGGGAACTGGTCAAGCTGTTGAAAGCTCAGAAAATAGATCTTGTTTTATGCGGACACGTCCACAAGCATTTTCTTAAAGTGGATGAAAACGGTTGCGGACAATGCTGTTCCGGTTCCGTGACCCGCAACGGCAATATGGTCGAGATAGATTACGATAACGGCACCTTCAGCTTTAATACAGTTGACCTGTGACCGCTGCAAGACCTGTTTGCTCAAGCTCTCTGAAGGGGAATTCACTGCCCCTGAGGAGAGCTTCTTTTTTGCCGCCCGATGCCAGGAATTTTCCGAGCCCGCCTTCGGTGTCGGTGAGCTTTTCAAAGGTGAAACGGCAGTCGCTGCGGGGGATCCCGGGAGCTGGTGCCAGCCCCTGAATGATGTAATCGTGTCTGGGACCAGATGCGAAAAATCCTGCCAGATCATTGAATTCAAGATTGTGCAGAATAAGTGAGCGGTGACGGAAACGGTCTTCTCCCAAACGGCAGTTGAGGTAAACTGGCAGCTGCCGTTTGGCACACTCTTCATAAAGTTTCAGCGCTTTGGGGGAGTCTGGTTTCTGCCCCAGCAGGGCAGGGGAGTACCAGACACCTGCATCGCCGTTTTCTGCGGCATCCTCAAGGAGTGCCATGATGTTGCGCGCTTCAGGATCCATCACCGCAAGGGGACAGATCCTCTTGAAGCCGGTACACGCTTTGCGGAACTCTCTGTTGGCATTGAAGAGATCTATGCGGAACATTGAATCAAAACTTGCAGTGAATGCTTTTTCGATCCCGGCTTTTGCCAATTTTTTATCAAGGTCGGCAGGGGTAACTGCTGCTTTTTCAAAAAATGGCCATCTGCCGCAGAAGATAAAATGATCCTCCTTTGTATCACATACAGGGGGGAGTGCAGTAATGGGGGGCAGAGGCAAGGTGTGCAAGGCGGGAAGGTGGTAGATCTTGAGGATGTTTTCACTCAGGATCAGTTCCTTTTCTCTTGATGAAAGGGGAGCAAGGGTCACTTTGTGGAGCTGGGCGGAAAAACTTCTGCCCGGACCGTCTGAGCCGAAAAGTACCCGGTCGGCGCCTGCTTCTTTGACCACTTCAGGGACCATGGAACAGTCGGGATTTGTCCCGGAAATATCCCAGTATGTGTTTGCCGATGCTTTGCGGAACATGCCCGTTGACTCCCGGAAATTGGCGCCTGAGTGTCCACCTATAAGGACACACTCCGGGACAAGGTTTGAAAGTTCAACGAATTCAGCAATATCGACTTCTCCCGGGGAATTGGCTTCGGTACGGGCAAAGGTATGGATCAACACCGGCAGTTTTTTTGCAGCGGCTTTCTTCAGGACTTTGACACTGTTTTCTAGGGACCCCT
>JAFTIE010000271.1 GCA_017457065.1 Lentisphaeria bacterium | reverse complement strand
GCAAAGAGCTGTAAAGGGTAGTTTGATCCGGCGTCGCCAAGGCTATGCCGTGACAAGGGCTGCTACCTGCAAGGTAACAGGCGCTTGTCCCGCCGTAGCTTTATGCGAAGGCGGAAAAACGCTCCCTTTATCAGATCGAAGCGAGGGCGCTTTGACAATTTTGAGGAGTTTTGAAATTGCCTCAAATAATTTGTTGTTTTTATTTTAATTTTTGGAGGATACTTTTTTATGAACTGGATAACTTGGCTCGTCCCGGCACTGATCCTGCTCCCCCTGGCAGGCGGAGTTCTTGCCGGGATCATTCCCAATGACCGGGTACGCAATGCCCTGGTCCTGCTTCTGGCGCTGCCCATCGCCGCGGGCGGCATTGCTGCCGTCTGTCTTTCAACCCTCTTCCCCGGGGGTGTCTGGAGTATGACCGTCCCCGGGTGGATGGCACACGCCGGAAGCGTCCTTGAAGTGGCTGTCATCGCCGTGCTGCTTATGGTTTCGTTGAAAATACGCAACGCCTGGATCTTCATTCTGACATTGCTGCAGCTGGCAGGTGTTGCCGGGGGATTCTTTATCCACACCGACCACACGGCTTCTTTTACTCTTTTCAAGATCGACAATCTGGCACGGATCATGCTGCTGGTCAGCTGCTGCGTAGGTGCTGCCATACTGCTTTTCTCTGTGGGGTATATGAAACGCCACAAAGAACATGCTCCTGAAGGGGCGGGATCTTTGCAGAGATTCTACTTCTTTTTCCTCAGTTTTCTGGGGTTGATGATCGGTCTTGTTGTGACAAACCATCTCTCCTTTTTCAGTTTCTTCTGGGAAGGAACCACTTTATGCAGTTATGCTCTTATCGGGCAGGACGGCGGTGAAGCCCGTTCCCGGAATGCTGTCAGAGCCCTTCTGATCAACAGTTTCGGCGGCGTCCTTCTGGTGCTGGGAATATTGGTTCTCAAGTGTCAGACCGGGGGCGAAACCTTCAACGAGCTTTTCAACAAACAATATGCGGCACTCCCTGCCGCTGTGCTTCTGTGCATTGCCGCTTTTACCAAGTCGGCGCTCTTTCCCTTCCAAAGCTGGCTTCTGGGTGCCATGGTTGCCCCCACACCGGTATCAGCCATGCTCCACGCCGCCACCATGGTCAAGGCGGGTGTCTATCTGGTCATGCGTATCACACCCAATTTTCAGGATGATGTCCGGGTGACTATGGTCGTCGCCTTTGCCGGAGCTATCACCTTTTTGGGAGGTGCTCTTCTCGCCTGTACCCAGAGCAACGGCAAACGGGTCCTTGCTTACTCCACCATATCCAATCTGGGGCTGGTGGTCGCCTGTGCGGGGATCAACTCTCCCCTTGCTTATGCGGCGGGGCTTGCCATTATCAGTTTCCACGCCATTTCCAAAGGATTGCTCTTCCTTTGCGTCGGCAGGATTGAGCAGGAGATCGGTTCAAGAGATATTGAAGACATGGATGGACTCATGTTCAAGATGCCCTTTACCTCTTTAATGATCCTCATCGGTATGCTTTCCATGCTGCTGCCGCCTTTCGGAATGCTTTTGAGCAAGTGGCTTGCCATTGAAGCTACTATCCGCTCCCCCTTCCTGCTTCTTTTCATGGTTCTTGGAAGTGCCCTGACGGTCTTCTTCTGGGCAAAGTGGATCGGCAGGATCCAGCATACCGGATATCACCCTGTCATGCGGAAAGAAGAGATGTCACGCTCCATGAAACTTGCTCTGGGGCTCCTGGCTCTCATGGTGCTTGGAACAGGTCTCACCACTATGCTCATACTGAACAAAGTCTATGTTCCCATGGCTGAAGCGGTTTTCGGGAAAGGGATACTCCTCAATCAGGCGGCGACCTTCCCGGCACTCATCATCTTCGGTGCTGTGGCGATCGGCGGGATCTTACATTACCTTCTCTGCTGGAGAACCTTCAAAAAAGAGTGGGTCCAAATGCCCTTTCTGTGCGGCGAGAATGTGACTGCACAGCAAGTTGAGGAAGACAATGATATCCGTTCATACGACTTCCACAGTATCGGCGGCAAGATCGAACACTCCCATGTGACGAGCTACTATTTCCGCGGTATCATCAATGAAAAGCTGGTGACAGGCTGCCTGAACTGGAGCGCCTGGCTGATCATCCTTGTCCTGATCGGCAACACGCTGAGCAAAACCGTAAGATAAGGAGAAAAAGACCAATGGAACTTCTTGATAAAATCGGATCATACTGTCTGCACACCCCGTGGCTCTACGCCCTGCTGGTGCTCATCGCCGCTCCCGTTGCGGGAGCTCTGCTCACCGGTATCGACCGCAAGCTTACCGCCCGCATGCAAGGCAGAATGGGACCGCCCCTGCTGCAGCCTTTCTACGATACGGTCAAACTTTTCTGTAAAAGCCCCATGGTACTGCACCGTCCTCAGCTGATTTATGCGACCTTGCACCTGGTCTTCATGATGGCGGCGCTGCTGCTGCTGGCTCAAGGCAGGGATCTGCTGATGGTGCTTTTTGTTCAGGCATTTTCAGTGATCTGTCTGGTTCTGGGGGGCATGAGTGTCCGCTCCCCCTACAGTTGGATCGGCAGTCAGCGTAAGATCATGCAGATGCTGGGAGTGGAACCTGTTTTTCTGCTGATGATCGTAGCGCTCTATCTGCGTGACGGTTCCTTCCTCGGCAGTGATCTCTTTGCCAAGGGGCAGCCGCTGCTGCCTTCCATGCCCCTTCTCTTCCTCGCCTTCCTCTGTGCGGTGGCGATCGAATTTGAAAAATCCCCCTTTGATCTGGCAAGCTCTCACCATGCTCATCAGGAGATCGTCAAAGGAGTGACCCTTGAGTACTCCGGTCCCTTCCTCGGGCTCATTGAGATCGCTCACTTCTATGAGATCGCCTTTTTCTTCGGACTCATGATGGCGTTCTGGCACACCAATATCATTATCGGATTCCTTCTAGCATCTGCCGGAATGACCTTTATGACGATCCTTGACAATTCGTTTGCGCGGCTGACTCCCCACTGGATGCTGCGTTTCATGTGGACCGTGCCTCTTTCAATGGCGCTGGCAAATCTTATCTGGTTATGGGTGAAGTAATGAGCAAAGCAATATCAAAATCCCCCTGGGTGGTCCATTTCAACTGCAATAGCTGCAACGGCTGTGACATTGAATTTCTCGCCTGTCTGACGCCGACCTACGATGTGGAGCGCTTTGGCGTGCTCCATGTGGGCAACCCCAAACATGCTGATGTGCTGGTCGTGACGGGGTCTGTGAATCTGCGCAACCGCCATGTCCTGAAAAATGTTTACGATCAGATGCCTGACCCCAAAGTGGTGGTCGCCATGGGTATCTGTCCCGCAACAGGCGGCATTTTCGCCGACTGCTACAATGTGGTGGGAGGCGTCGGTTCTGTGATCCCGGTGGATGTCCATGTGCCGGGATGTCCTCCCCGTCCTGAGGCTATGATGGATGGTATCATTGAGGCAGTAGGTATCCTTGAAAAGAAGCGCAAAGGCGAAGCTGTGGATCCGCCATTGCTCCCTGTGAAAACGGTCAAGGGTCCTGAAGCGCCCCCGGTCACGCCTGAAATGGCGGCAAAAATCGCCGCCGCCAAGGCCGCTGCTGAGGCGAAAAAAGCCGCAGAAAAAGAAAATTAATCCCGGAGATAAAGTTGCCATGATGCAAATCAACGAAGTGCTGACTTTGGAAAATCAGCTTGAAAAAATCGGTTCTCTGCTCCTTCAGGGATACCGTTTCGTCACCATGACCGTAGTGGATAAAGGTGAAGAATTCGATATCTTTTACCACTTTGATCTGGAGTATCAGCTTGTGAATTATCAGCTCTGTCTGAAAAAAGGAAGTGAGCTCCCCAGTATCTCAGGGATCTGCTTTGCCGCTGTGGTGGTGGAAAATGAGATACAGGATCTTTTCGGAATTACCGTAAAGGGTCTCGCCATTGATTATGAGAAACATTTCCTTCTTGCCGAAGATGCCCCGGCACAGCCCTTCTGCCGGGTCCCCGGCGTGGGCGTCACCGCCGTCGCCTCTGACGGCAATGGAAACCTGAGCGCCCCTGCGGCAACTGTAAACAACGGAGGTGACAAATGAGTATGCTTGTTCCATTCGGTCCTCAGCACCCGGTGCTCCCGGAACCCCTGCAGTTGCGGCTGGAACTCAACGACGAAAAGGTCGTTT
>JAFTIE010000270.1 GCA_017457065.1 Lentisphaeria bacterium | reverse complement strand
CGCTCTTGCCGTTTTCAAAGTCCACTGCGGCAATGGCTGTCTCACTGTAAGGCATTCCCTTGGCGCTTACAAACCATTCGCGTGCCTGAACAGGATCGTTCTTGAGCATACCGCCTTTGAAAAACCAGTCCCCCAGAAGCATGGCGGCAAGCTTGTTGCCACCGGCTGCGGCACGGCGCAGATAACGCAGAGCAAGAGCATGATCTTCAGGAATGATCTCCTTATTATTTTGAGAAAATCCCTCAAGATAAACCTGAGAAAGCACCACCATTGCATTAGAGATACCTTGGACCGCAGAACTTTCAAGCAGATCGACCGCACCGGGGACATCCTGTTTGCCGCCGATCCCCCGGAGCATGAAAAGACCTGCCCAGAATTGACCGACGGCATCGCCCTTGCGGGCTGCAGTAAGGAATGTTGAGCGGGCGAGGGGCAGAGACTTTGCCACGCCGACTCCATCTTTATAACAGATACCCAGCAAGGCAGTTGCCTGAGCATCCTTGCCGCTGAGGTATTGAAGCTGTCTGACCGCCGCTGCAGGGTTTGCCTCAACACTTTCGGGAGTATGTTCCTTCATTTTGAGTACGGCAGAGATCTCTCGCGAAAGAGTCGACACCGATTTGACCGGACCGGCAGCAAAAAGACCGAAACCTGCAACCAGCAGAAAGAGTGACAGGATATACTTCAAATTCATCATTACCTCAAGATAATCTAAATTTACATTAGTCTTCAAAAAACACTTCTACAATAAACCATCAGATACTTTACATGTCAAACGCTGATATTTCAAGTTTAAAGCGGGAAAAATATTGTTTTTTTTTCAAAAAAAACACAAATTTCCACAATTTTACAATTTCTGTACCTTGTGAGAATTTCCTTATTCTCTGCTGCACTTCAAAAGTTCCTTCTCACTTTTTTTCTCAAAGAGCCCCTTCTTTTTCAAGGACCTCCTGCAGTTTTATGAGAGGCAGACCGATAATGTTTTCAAGTTCCCCTTTCCATGTTGCGCCAAGTAACCCGGGGAACTCCTGGATGGCGTATGCGCCTGCCTTGTCCATAACGTTGACCCGTTCCATATAAAGAGAGATCTCCTGTGCAGAGAGCTTTTTGAAACGGACTTCTGAAACAACGCTCCATGAACAGCGCAAATTTTTCTCACGGCACACCAGGGCGACACCGCTGATGACCTTGTGTGCTGCCCCGCTGAGAGAAGTGAGCATCCCTGCGGCTTCAGCTTCAGAGCCGGGTTTGCCCATCATTTTTCCATTGGCAAAAACAGCAGTGTCTGCGCCGATAACAAATGCGCCGGGAAAGTTCTTCGCAGCAGCATCGGCTTTGAGAAGAGCATTCTTCTCCGGGAGTTTTTCCAGTTCCTCCCCCTCTTCCAGTTCATCGACTCCGGGAGAAACGGTGGAGAACTCCTGAACGATCCTTTTGAGAAGTTCTCTGCGCCGGGGGGATTCAGAGGCCAATATAAGCATCTTTTTCCTGAGTCGGGAGCTGAACTTTATTGTTTGCCTCCCAATTTTCATCGGGATTACAGATCCACAAACGGATCTCCTGAAGAGAATTTATACCGAAACCTCTTTCAAGAGCGGCAAGGAGTTTCGGCTTGAACTCATCGCAGAAAGCCGGAATACCTGAGGGGTCTGAAAGCAAATAAGCACAATACACTGTCAACTGATAGTTTTTGCCCTTCCGGGTCAAAACGATCCTGTCGGCAATGACGGAAGGGTATGCCGCAAGTTCACGGTCCACCACAGAAGCGATCACCTCACGGTTGACCATGGTATTGCCGTCATTACGCCGGACTTCAACGTAGGAACAGCGGCGGCTCCTGAAAATGAAAGCAATGATCCCTCTGAGCACGATCAGCAGGAGAAGCCAGAAAAGGACCAGAGCCAGACCGGCAATGAAACCGGTACCGAAATCACTGCCTGTGAGATTTTTCCACCAGGCGGGATCGCTGATAAGTTTTATATACTCCATTATATGCTTTACCTGTTGTTTACTCTGAGCCGTCACAATAACAGGGATACATGCCCTTTTATGTACCCGGCTTCAGGTCTGTCAACTGAACACTCCGGAAAGACCTTTGAAGGTCATTTCCGGAGCAAAACTCACGATGATGCAAAACTGAAAAAACTCTCCCCCTGTCTCAAAGGGCAGCAGTTCCTCTGCAGCGCACCATTTTCAGCATCAGGGGATGGGGATATTGCAGACAGGAGCGGGCACATTCCCGGCTTCGTCCTCGTCCCCGGCCTCTGACTCTTCAGCGGGCTGTTCGTCAATATCCTGAACAGCGACATTGACACGGGTCACTGTCATGCCGGTCACAGACTCAATGTTGTCAATGACCGCACGCTGGACCTCCTGGACCACATCAGGCAGACGGTAGCCGATGAGGATATTGAGTTTCAGGTCAATGGTAACACAGTTATCACCGGCAATACCGACAGAAATGGCGCGTGCCTGCATCCGGCGGCTGCCGACGATGCTGGCGATGGCGTCAACTACTGTACTTCCGGCGAGACGGGAGACGCCGGGGACCTTGCGGGTTGCCATGGCAACCAGATTGGCGATCACATTTTCATGGATCTTGATTTCCCCGAGTTCACCTTCCATCAAAGAGGTTTCTGCAGAAGTCGGAGCATTGGCAGCTGCGGGAACTTCCTGAACATTGCTTTTGTTTTCACTTTTCATGCTTTTCCTCCTTATTTGTGTTCTGGGACATGCGGTCAACAAATCCGGTATCGTATTTGCCTTCAGCAAAATCCTTATGATTGATGATCAATTTCTGAAAGTTCTGAGTGGTGCGGACTCCCTCAACGACCATTTCATTGAGAGCCCGGCGGCAAACTGCGAGAGCCTCCTGCCGGTCTGCGCCGCAGACGATGAGCTTGGCAATGAGACTGTCGTAGTAGGGGGGGATCCGGTAGCCGGAGTAAACGTGACTGTCCACACGCACGTTGCGTCCGCCCGGAGGAATAAACAAAGAGACCATTCCGGGGGAAGGCGCAAAACCGTGTTCGGGATCTTCCGCATTGATCCGGCATTCGATGGCGTGCCCTTTGATAACGATATCCTTCTGGCGCAGAGTCATCTTTTCTCCTGCGGCAATGCGGATCATCTCTTTGATGAGATCCACACCGGTGATCATCTCTGTGACAGGATGCTCCACCTGGATGCGGGTATTCATTTCCATAAAGTAGAAATCCCCTTCGGCAGTGTAGAGGAACTCAATGGTCCCCGCACTGGAGTAACCGGCGGCTTTGGCAGCCTTGACAGCAGCTGTACCGATCTTTTCCCGGATACGGGAATTCAGTGCCGGTGAAGGTGACTCCTCAAGGAGCTTCTGATTCCTGCGCTGCACACTGCAGTCACGTTCACCGAGGTGGACCACATTGCCGAAATTATCAGCAAGGATCTGCACTTCGATATGTCTGGGATTGACGATGAACTTTTCCATGTAGAGATCGCCGTTTCCGAAAGCCTTTTCGGATTCGGTGCGGGCGGCATGGAATCCCTGGATCAGACTGGCATCGTTATGGGCAATACGCATTCCACGTCCGCCGCCGCCTGCTGAGGCTTTGATGATAACGGGATATTTCAGCTTATGCGCCATTTCAAGCGCCTGCTCCTCACTTTCAAGGAGTCCGTCGCTGCCGGGAGTCACAGGGACGCCCGCTTTACGCATCGTTTCACGGGCAACGGATTTATCCCCCAAAGCCCGCATGGCAGCGGCACTGGGACCGATAAAAGCGATACCGTGTTTGGAACAGGCTTCGGCAAAGTAGGCATTTTCGGCAAGGAATCCGTAACCGGGATGGATGGCATCCACATCGCAGATGGCGGCAACAGAAAGAATGCGTTCGATGAGAAGATAACTGGACTGGGGCTGCGGAGGTCCTATGCAGACCGCTTCATCAGCAAGGCGCACAGGCATACTTTCAGCATCAGCCTGAGAGTAGACGATAACGGTACGGATATTCATTTCACGGCAGGCGCGAATGATCCGCAGGGCGATCTCTCCCCGGTTGGCGATAAGGATCTTGTTGAACATATTACTCCAGCACTATAAGGACCTGACCATATTCGACGGGCTGGCCATTCTGGGCCACGATCTCTTTGACAACACCGGCTTTTTCGGCTTTGATCTCGTTCATCACCTTCATTGCTTCAATGATACAGATGACCGTATCAGGTGTCACCCGGTCACCCACCTGAACAAAGGGAGCAGCGTCAGGAGAGGGGGCAGACTAAAAGGTTCCGACCAGAGGAGACTCCACAACGACCCCAGGCGCAGGTGCTGCAGCGGGAGCAGCTTCAACTGCCGCGGCAGGAGCGGGAACTGCCGCTGCAGGGAGCTGCTGCATAACAACAGGAGCTGCGATCTGGGCGGGAGCGGCAGCTTCGCGCTTGATACTGATATTGCTGCCCTCAGCTTCCACCGAAAATTCGGTCAGCTGATACTCTGCCATGAGCTTCATTATGGTCTTAATGTCTTCGATATTCATCATACTTATCCTCGTTTTGTTTTTTATGACAATCGGGCTGTCAGAGCCCGGATAGCCAAAGTGTAAGACTCCTTGCCGAAGCCTGCAACAACACCGATGCAGGCGGAACCGGTAATGGAGGTGTGACGGAAATCCTCACGCTTGAAAATATTGCTCAAATGCACCTCAACAGCAGGCAGAGCTGCTGCAAGAAGGGCATCGTGGAGCGCAACTGAAGTGTGGGTATATCCGGCAGGATTGATCACGATCCCTTCAATACCTTCCAGAGGTGCCTCCCCGATACGGCTGATGAGGGCTCCTTCGGAGTCAGATTGAAAACAGATCAGTTCAAAGCCCAATCCGGCGGCACACTCACAGCAGAGCTTTTCAATATCCGCCAGGGTATCAGAACCGTAAATCTCAGGTTCCCGGCGTCCCAAAAGACGCAAATTCGGACCGTTTACCAACAATATCTTTCTGCTCATCTGAGAGTATCCCCCCCCTTTTTCAATATATTTTCCCATAAAATAATCTTTCGCAGTTACATAATATAGCACTTAAAAAGCAATTTTACAATTCCGTGATTCTAAGTTTTGGCTTAGGCTGCAGCTCCACCAGGGTATTTTCGCTGAAAGGAGTCTTTTCTTCCAGCTGATGTCCCGATTGCCGGAGATTGACGATCACCATGGTGACACCGGCAATGACCAGCACCAGGAACAGGAAAATCACCAGTACAGCTGCCAGAGCCAGATTGCGTATCCGGCGCATGTTTTCTTCGCTCTCATCGCTTCCCTTCACCGACTTGGAAAAATCATCGGGCACATCAAATGAGATCTCTGTGCGCAGTCGGTCAAGAAACTCCCGTGCCAGAACGTTGTTGATGTTGTAAAAATGACAGAGACGCTTCACGTATGCTATGACGTAGACCGGCTGAGGAAGTTTTGAAAAGTCCTCCTCCTCAAGAGCCTGGAGTATATCCTCCTTGATCCGTGTGGCTTCAAAAACATCAGTATAGGTCAAACTGAGTTTTTCGCGCTGGATCTTGAGAAACTCGCCGCAGCTGCGGGCACCGCAGGCATCAGTGTCGGGGATCTGTTCCTCTTCGATCACCGTGTCCTCAGTAATGACCTTTTCCTTTCCCCTCCCCGGATCCTGCACTGCAAACTCCGGGGATGTACGGGGAACAGGATTCATTTCTGTGTTTTCAGAAAAAAGTTCGTTACTGCCGTTTTCGTTATTCATAAATCCTCACCTTTCGGTATTCAGTCATTGATATCAACACCGTCGAAAACAAGTATATCCCGTTTGTTGCCGCTTCCGGAAGGGGGACCGACGATGCCCCGTTCCTCCATCTGGTCGATCAGTTTGGCGGCACTGTTGTAGCCGATCCCCAGGCGGCGCTGCAGATAACTTGTACTTGCCTTGCGCTCGCTGAGAACAACTTCAAGGGCCTGACGCATCATATCGTTGTCACCGGACCGCATATATTTTTTTATCATACCGGAAACATCTGCCCCCCCTTCCCAGGGAACTCCGTCATCGTCGTCAAAATCCTCCTCCCCGGCATCATCAGGCTCCTCTTCGGCAACGACCTGACTGTTGAACTGCTGGGGCGCCTGGGCACTGACGAATTCAACCACCTTCTGAATATCGGAGTCAGGAACAAAAGAGCCCTGTACACGCTCAATGTGCATGGAAGAAGGCGACATGTAAAGCATATCGCCCTTGCCCAGAAGTTTTTCTCCCCCGGGAGAGTCAAGGACCACACGGCTGTCGATCAGTGAACGCACCTGGAAACAGAGACGTGTGGGCAGATTCGCCTTGATCACACCGGTGATCACATTGGTGGAGGGACGCTGGGTGGCGACCACCACATGGACCCCTGCAGCACGTCCTTTCTGAGCAATGCGGGTGATGGAGTTTTCCACATCCTTTTTCGCCTCGGTCATCATCAGGTCTCCCAGCTCGTCGATAATGATCAGCAGCACCGGCAGTTTATCAGGGATCGGGAGCCCGTCCTCATCCAGAACAGGGGCGGAACTGACACTACGGGCATTAAATTCAGAGATCTTCTTCACTCTCGCCGCCGCAAGGATACGGTAGCGTTTTTCCATTTCATTCACCGCCCAGCGCAGCGCCACGGGGACCTTGGCAGAATCGTTGATCACAGGGGTGATCAAATGGGGCAGATTCCTGTACACATCAAACTCCACGACCTTGGGATCCACCATGATGAGCTTGAGCTCGTCAGGACGGAACCGGAAAAGGAGACTCATGATGAGAGAGTTGGAGCAGACACTCTTTCCGGTACCGGTGGAACCGGCAATAAGCATGTGGGGAGCACTGGCAATATCAAGAACGACAGGTTTTCCTGAAACATCTTTTCCGAGAGCGATGGGGATCTCAGCCTTGCCGGAGCGCCACTGGTCGGACTCCATCACAGAACGCATGAATACAGCAGAAGCTTTGCTGTTGGAAATCTCCACCCCGACCACAGGACGTCCGGGGATGGGCGCAAGGATACGCACACTCTGCGCCGCAAGATTCATGGCGATATTATCGGCGATCTGCTCCACCTTGCGGACGTTGACTCCGGGTTCAAGGGTCACTTCAAAACGGGTCACACGGGGACCTGTGGTGTAGTTGCTCACCCTGCCGCGGATCCCGAAATCCTCAAGGGTCTGTCTGAGAGCGATACGTGCGGCAGAGATCTCCTCAAGATCCTCACTGCCTTCATCGGCTCCCTGTGAAAGCATGGAAAGAGGCGGCAATACATAATCACTCTGCACAGGGACCGCAGCTGAACTGCTCCCCTGACGGGTGATTTGAGTCTGCAGTTCATTGGTGCGGGGTGCGGGAGCAGGGGCGGGAGCTGGTGCGGGAGCAGGGGCGGGAGCTGGTGCGGGAGCAGGGGCGGGAGCTGGTGCGG
>JAFTIE010000269.1 GCA_017457065.1 Lentisphaeria bacterium | reverse complement strand
CCTCCTGAAGTAAGCAGTTGTCTGGGGAATTTGAAATCGTAGAACTGAGCGCTCCACATCTGGTGTTGCCCCACGCCGGGAACGATGACCGCATCGCCGTTGGTCATTTGGGACAGGGTTTTTATAACATGCTGGGCATGAAGTCTGCCGGGGAGTTGTTTGAAAGAGAAGGGGAATCTTGCTTTCCAATCGTTGATTTTTGCAAACCATGAGCTGCGTTCTTTGAATTCCGGAGCGGCATTCATCGCCTTGAGGACTTCACCTACATCGGCAAGTATTCCCAGATCGGCGACCTTGTTTTTGTTGATCTCAGAGTCATCGATATCCACATGGATGATCCTGGAATTGCGGGCGAACTTTTCTGCATTTCCTGTTACACGGTCATCAAAACGGGCTCCGAGAGAGATAAAAAGGTCACTTTCGTTAGCGGCGTAGTTGGCGCCGACAGTGCCGTGCATACCAAGCCATTGGAGCGAAAGAGGATGGTCATCAGGAATGGAACCCACTCCCATGAGAGTGGTCACAACAGGGAGATTGAACTTTTCTGCAAATTTGACGGCCTCTGCAGCTGCGCCGGAAGAGATCACGCCGCCGCCGAGACAAAGACAGGGGCGTTCTGATTCATGGAGCATCCGGCGAAACTCTGCAATATCTTTTTCACCGGGTTTTACAGGAGCTTTGACAGAAGGGTATACCTTCGCAGGGTCAAAGTCGCCAATGGCCTGCTGGATATTTTTGGGGATATCCACCACCACGGGACCGGGGCGACCGGAACTTGCGATTTCAAAGGCACGATGCATGATATCGGCAAGCTCGCTGATATCAAGAACGAGGAAACTGTGTTTGACGATGGGACGTGTGACACCGATGATATCGGTTTCCTGAAAGACATTTTTGCCGATAAACTTTGTGGAAACCTGTCCGGTGATAAAGACAGTGGGGACGGAGTCCATATAGGCATCTGCAATACCGCTGACCAGATTGGTGGCCCCGGGACCGCTGGTTGCCATGGCAACACCGACTTTCCCGCTGGCACGGGCATATCCGACAGCGGCAAAAGCGCCTCCCTGTTCGTGTCGGGGGAGAATGACACGGAGTTTATTGGAGTGACTCAGCGCCTGATGCAGTTCGATTGCCTGTCCGCCGGGATAGGCGAATACGATCTCCACACCCAGTTGTTCCAGGCAGCGTATGGTTATTTCACTGCCTTTGAGACCTTTTTCTATGGTTCCCATCAAATGCTCCTTCTGAAAATTCTGCAATGAAAAAGGCGGCAACACGGAACTCTTTGCTCCGCAGGATGCCGCCTTGATTTTTTCTTTGAATTGGTCCTGAAGCTTACTGCTCGTCCATTTCCTTCAAAGCAGCCTTGCGGCTGAGTTTTACCTTGCCTGAGGCAGGGTCGATATCAATGACTTTGACTGTGACCAACTGACCTTCGGTACAGATATCGGTGACTTTGTTGACCCGGTAGTCAGCCATTTCAGAGATGTGCAGCAGCCCTTCAACGCCGGGGATGATTTCGACGAAAGCACCGAAATCCTTGGTGGTGACAACTTTGCCGCGATAGATCTTGCCCACTTCTGCTTCAGCGGTGGAGCCCAGCACTCTTTCAACAGCGGCAGCAAGCTGCTCAGCGTTGGAAGCCATGATCTTCACGCTGCCGTCATCATCGATATCGATGGAGGTTCCGGTTTCTTCAGTGATGGCACGGATATTTTTTCCGCCGGGACCGATAAGAGCACCGATCTTATCGGGATTGATCTTGATGACTTCAAGTCTGGGGGCACGGGGACTGATTTCAGCCCGGGGGGCGGCGATGCAGTTTTCAATGACATCAAGGATTTTCATGCGGGCGATCCGGTTGCGTTCCATTCCTTCGCAGAGAAGG
The DNA here is from genome assembly GCA_017457065.1 of Lentisphaeria bacterium. Classification (GTDB taxonomy): domain Bacteria; phylum Verrucomicrobiota; class Lentisphaeria; order Victivallales; family Victivallaceae; genus UBA1784. The sequence continues at coordinate 17,677 of JAFTIE010000269.1, read as the reverse complement.
TCGATGGGGATACCGGGCAGCTTCAGATCGAGCTGGAATCCGGTGATGCCGTCACGGGTACCGCAGACCTTGAAGTCCATATCGCCGAAGTGGTCCTCAGCACCGAGAATGTCGGTGAGCAGCAGACGCTCGCCATTGTCTCCTGTTACAAGACCGCAGGAGATACCGGCAACGGGCGCAGTGATCGGAACACCGGCATCCATCAGAGAGAGAGTTGCACCGCAGACAGATGCCATAGAGGTGGAACCATTGGAGCTCATGATCTCAGAGACGCAGCGGACAACATAGGGGAAGTCCTTGGGCATGACCTTGGCAACAGAACGCTCCGCCAGGTTGCCGTGACCGATCTCACGGCGTCCGGGACCGGCAATGCGTCCGACTTCGCCGACGCTGAAGTTGGGGAAGTTGTAGTGCAGATAGAAGCGTTTGAAGCCAACACCGGAGGCACTGGAAAGATCATCAAATTCCTGAGCATCTTTTTCGTTGCCGAGAGTGGTGATGACCATTGCCTGGGTCTCTCCGCGTGAGAAGAGAGCGCTGCCGTGAACCACAGGCAGAACAGCGACTTCAGCAGAAAGAGGACGGATGTCTGTAATGGAACGGCCATCGGGACGGTATTGCTTCTCAAGGATGAGACGGCGGGTCACGTCACGGACGTAATCGTCAAAACCCTTGGCAGTTTCGATTCTGAAGTCTTCGTCACTCATGTCGGCAAACTCTGTGCGCAGAGCTTCGCGGGCAGCGGCAAGAAGAGCATCAAGGGCATTGATACGATCTTCCTTGCCGGGGGTGGTGCAGACAGTTTCGATGTCGTGCTCAGCACAGAATTTCTCAAGAGCGCTCTGGAGCGCTTCGGGAACCAGATAGTAGTGGTATTCTTTCTTGGGACGTCCGGCTTTTTCTGCAAGTTCGATCTGAGCCTGGCACTGCTTTTTGATAGCTTCATTGGCGACATACATGGCTTCGCGCATTTCTGTTTCAGAAACGAACTCAGCTTCACCTTCGATCATGATGACCAGATCGGGAGTTCCGGAATAGATCAGATCGAGAGTGCTGTGTTTCATCTGCTCACGGGTGGGGTTGACCACATACTTGCCGTCGATCTTGCCGACACGCACTGCTCCGACAGGTCCCTGGAAGGGGAGGTCGGAAAGCATCAAACTGGCAGAAGCCGCAACCATGGCCAACACATCAGGCTCGTTGACTCCATCAGCGCTGAGCAGCAGACACTGGATCTGGACTTCGTTGAAGAAGCCTTTGGGAAAAAGGGGACGCAGGGGACGGTCGATCATGCGGCAGGTCAGGATCTCCTTTGTGGAAGGACGTCCTTCGCGCTTGATGTAGCCGCCGGGGAATTTGCCCGCAGCACTGTATTTTTCACGGTAGTCGATCTGCAGGGGGAAGAAGTCCGCACCTTCTTTGGCAGCGCCGGAGCAGGCGGCAGCCAGGACAACAGTGTCCCCCTGACGGACCAGACAGGAGCCGTTGGCAAGTCCGGCGACTTTGCCGGTGGAAATTTCCATAGTCCGATCCATGTCAAACTCAAATACGATTTTCTGTTCAGCCATTTTTTTCAGTTTCCTTAACTTTAGTTTTTTTGATTCGGGCTGAATCGGTCGATCAATGCGAGGAACGCAAGCGGAATCCCGTTGCCCTATCCCGGAAAATCCCCCGGACGAGGACAACGACTGAATTCCACAATCTGATTTTACGAACTCAGCCTGTTTAATCTTATAATATAACGCCAAAATTTGTAATTGTCAAGACGAAAGATGGGGTTCTGGTCCTTTTTTAAGAGCAAAATAGAGAAAATAACGAAAAAAATGAAAAAAAGTCTCTTTCTCTCTTGCAAAATTACTGAAACGATATTAGTTTATAACATGTACACTTTGCTTTTGCAGTCAAATACAGAAAGGATTTTGAAAGATGAAAAAGTTTTTCCTTGCAGCAGCACTTCTGACCGGTATGTTTTTCTCTGCGCCGCTCCAGGCTGCAGAAGGCTCTGCCGTTCAGGAATTTATTGACCGTTTGCCCGAAAAGTTGGTCTTTTATGTGCCGAACCGTCTTCTGGATGCTCTTGATATGTTTACCGTCAATGTGGGTGCCGGTGTCGTGGCTCAGGCAAGACTGATGTGTACCAGAGCCATCGATGTAGGCGCCGGATGGGGAACTACCGGCAAAATCTACAAAGCTCACAACCGTCAGTACGGTGTCGGTATTGAGGAGATGTGGTATTACTCCCTCATCAGTATCGGTGAGGAACACTTTTCAATGCTCAACAATTCCCCCTGGGTCGATAATTATGTGGAAATGCGTGCCGGGATCCCTGATCCCACGGTCCGTACATACGACTTCTTCAAAGGTCCCCGGGATTACTGGGCTATCGGTGGCGCTCTCGGATTCCTGATCGACGGCGAACTTTATATCCATCCTCTGGAGTGGGTTGACTTTGCCCTGGGCTTTCTGCTGATCGATATCAAGCAGGATGATTTGACTTTGGACAGTTTTTGATCGTGGAGATGTTTACTTGCCGCCGGTGCGGCAATTGTTGCCGCTGGCCCGGTGCTGTCAAACTGGAACCTGGAGAAGCGGAGCAGATCGCCGCATTCCTCGGTATATCCGAAATAGAATTTTTTGATGCACATACACGGTTGACCCCTGACCGCAGACATTTAAGTCTTATTGAAAAGGCTGACGGCAGCTGTGAATATCTGACTTCAACAGATGACGGTTTGGCGTGTTGTGCGATAGAAGCGGTCAAGCCGGTACAGTGCAGGGACTTTCCTGAACGCTGGAATTTTCCGGATTGGCAGAAATTATGCGGAGCCTTTTCTGATGAGTCAATTTGAACGTTATGGCACTCTTATCGTTATTTCCGGTCCCAGCGGTGTCGGAAAATCCACCCTCGTGGGGCGTGCAAGAGCGGTGTTGCCCGATTTGCAGTTTTCCATTTCCTGTACGACCCGGTCTCCCCGTCCCGGGGAGGTCCATGGGAGAGAATACTATTTTCTGACTCCTGAGGAGTTTGAAAACAAGGTGCAGACAGGCGGTTTTCTGGAGTATGCCGGGATTTTCAACCGCCGTTACGGAACTTTGAAAAACGAAGTTCTTTCAAGATTGGAAAAAGGAGAACAGGTGCTTCTTGATATCGACGTGCAGGGGGCGAAGCAAATACGCACCGCTGCAGAAAACTCCCCGGAACTTGCACGTTCTGTTCACTTCGTACTCATCGCACCTCCAACTCTTGAGACTCTCGAAGAACGCCTGAGGGGAAGGGGAAGTGAAACTGAAGAACAACTGCAGCTCCGTTTGGGGGCGGCAAAGGATGAACTTGCCAATTATAAACTTTATGACTACATCATCGTTAATGATGATCTGGAACGTGCCGCGGGAGAACTGGTTTCCGTTTTGAGCTCTTTCCGCTGCCTTACTTCCACACTTAAGAAAGAGCTTTTCAAATGAGCAAAACTCTTATCGCTCTCGGTGTCACCGGGGGGATCGCCGCTTTCAAAAGCGCCCAGCTTTGCAGTGATCTGGTCAAGTCCGGATTTGATGTTCAGGTCATAATGACCGAAAATGCCGCGCGCTTCGTAACGCCCCTCACTTTCAGAACACTTTCCCGGAATCCTGTCATTACCTCTCTCTGGGAGCTCCCGCAGTGGCAGCCGGAACATGTGGCGCTGGCTCAGAGTGCCGAGCTTTTTGTTACCGCTCCTGCCACGGTGAATTTTATTGCAAAATATGCCAACGGCATTGCAGATGATGCCTTAAGCACTTTTGCGGCGACATTCAACGGGAAGAGCGCTGTTGCTCCTGCAATGAATCCGAATATGTGGAACCATTGGACGTGTCAGGAAAATATTGAAAAACTTGCTGCCCACGGCGTGCGGATCATAGGTCCCGCTGACGGGAGAGTCGCCTGTGGCGACAATGGTGTCGGCAGAATGTGTGAAGCCGCTGAGATATTGGCTGTTATCAAAGAGATGCTGGGGTGACGATATGACCGGATTTGAGAATATCGATACTTTATTTTCCCGTGAGCAGGTCTCTGAAAGAGTTGCGGAAATGGGGAAGGAGATCAGCGCTTTTTACAAAGACAAACCCTTGACCGTAGTGGTCCTTATGACGGGGGGAATGATTTTCTGCGCCGATTTGGTTCGGGCGATGGATATACCGCTTTGGATCGACTCTGTGTCGGTGTCAAGCTATCATGGGCATGAAAGTACAGGGAATTTGATTTTCCGTTCCCAGATGAAAATGGATGTCGCCAACAGGCATGTATTGTTGGTTGATGAAGTTTTTGATACCGGATTTACCCTGACAGAGCTGCGCCGCTATATGATGTCCAAAGGTGCACTGAGTGTGAAAGCAGCTGTCGCAGTTGTCAAAGATGTTCCCCGAAAACAGGGTATTGAAATCATTGAACCTGAATATTGTGCTTTTCACACACCGGACCGTTACTTGATAGGATATGGGTTGGACAGTCATGAAGATGGGCGTCAGATCCCTTTTATCGGCGCTGTGTAAAGGCACTGTCGTTTTTCTGGCTCTCATCTCTTTTGCGGCTGCCGGAGAAATCGAACTCAAGCAAAGTACTCCGGTCTTTGAACGGGCTGATGTTTTTTCTCCGGTCCTGCATGTATTGCCTCCGGGAAAGTATGAAACTGCGGCTCCGGGGCGTAGAGAGTTTTCTGTCCGCCACCCTATTGCGTGGTACGGTGACTTTGTGCCTTTGAAAAAAGGCGGTTTTGCATCTGCTTCGGTTTCTGTCGATAAAGAGGGCACTCCGTTTTTTCTGCAGGACTCTTTTCAGTGGCAGACTCCTGTGTGTGCTGTATTGATCGCCGGGCTTGCGGTTCTGGTCTTTCTTTTTTTCAGAGGAAAGAGATCGAAACAGATTGAAGCAAACTCCCATTGGGAAAGCTTGTGCTTCATCATGATCGCCGTGCTGCTCCGGCAGATATTGGTCCTTTGCGAAACAGCTTTCTGGGGCAATGCTCTGCCATGTGCCGCAGATGAACCGGGGTACTTCAAAGTCGCATACGATATACTTCACGGATCATTTGACGGTCCCTGGCATTTTACGATCGGATTGGGGATACTCTATCTTCCGTTTATTGTATTGTCCGGAGCTGAGCGATATTATGATATTGCTGTGATCTTCAGTTATTTTGACGCTCTGATCATTGCTCCGGGGGGACTTGCCGTTGCCTTTTGTGTATTGAAAAACTTCAAGATCAGAAGTTCTTGCGCCTTTACCGCAATAATGCTCTGGGCGGTTTATCCCTTTTTTGTTTACCATGGGGAGCTTTGGGACTCTCTGATATTCAAACCTTTTGCGGCTTTTCCCACGTTTTGGGAGTGTATTCCTGACTGGTGGCGTTGTTACAGCGTCTGTATCAATGCCGGATTCAATGCAATGAGCGATACGCCGGGACTGCTGACGGTACTTTGTACTATGTTGCTCGCTCAGAAACTGCCCTTGGGAGGTCGGAATGTTTTTTTGATCGGAGCTGCTTTCGGTTTCTGCTGTCTCATCAGGATCAACTATATCTTTTTTGCCCCCATCCTTGCCTGGATCTGTTTTGAGAAAATCTCCTTTGAAAACAAATGGGGACTTTTCAAGCTGGCAGGAGTTGCCGCCGGTGGTTTTCTGACTCTTTTTATCTGGCAGTTTCTCGTCAATATCCATCAGTTCGGCAATCCGCTGACCTTCGGATATTCTTTGCATTATCTTGACTTTCCTGCGCATAAACGCCCGGATACAGGATTTAACTGGAGCACCCTTGGGGAGTTGCGGAACATCCGTTTCCTTATCGGTGCAAACAAATTTCTCATGACAGGCGGCATTGCCGGACTTCTCTTTATACGCTGCCGGGAAATCAGGATCGCTTTGACCTTGACTGCAGTGCCGTTGCTTCTCTTCTTTTTCGGATATACCCATACATATTGTGATGCCCGCCGTTTTATAATGATGGTGTTCCCTGTCTTTATTGCCGCTTTCTGCTGCGGTGTCTTTGATATGTTCACCCCTGAAGGGAAGGGAATGAAAAGATTTGTGCCGCTTCTCATTATTCCTTTTCTGATGATCTTGTGGTTTTTACCCGCAGAAATTTATGCGATTTGTTTATGTTTGCTCCTGTTGCGGACATTTTTTGACTTGCAACAGAAGCTAAAGGAGGATATATTAAGAAAATGAATTACGCAGATATAATCAATGTTACAGAGAGTTCGGTGCTTTTCAGTTATGAACTGGAAAATGCCGGCTTTGCTGTGCTTTCAGTCGAAGGAACTGAATATAAGTCTGTTGAAGCAACCGGGACCGGACGTTTTGAAATCACCGGTCTTGAACCGTTACATGCTTATCATGCGGAACTTTCCGGCGTTTCTCTTGATTTTACGACTCTTCCCGCTCCAGAAGGAAAAGAGCTTGGGCGTTTTGCTTTGATCAGTGATCCCCATGTGTCGCTGAAAGATGAAAACAGAAAAGGGCGGTTTTTTATTGAATCTGCCGCTATCATGAGAGAAGCTCTTGAGAATGCCGCAGACTTGGGGGCGGAATTTGCCGTTGTTCCGGGAGATGTCACCAACGAAGGAACGGCAGAAGAGTACGATTATTGCAAAAAACTTTTGGATAACTCCCCTATTCCGCTCCATTTGATCCCGGGAAATCATGATTATCCGGAGCGTGGATATTGGGAAAAGTGTTTCGGTCTCCGGCACTGGGTGATGCAGAAATACGGCTATACATGGATCGCCGTTGATACTTCCAGCGGACAGCTGCCGGATGAAGATGCCGACTTGATCAGAGCACACATTGAAAAAGGCGAAAAACTTATCATTTGCACCCATTATCATTTTTTTGAGCCGCCCCGTATCAACCACAAAAGCGTTCTCGGGATCAGAAATGCTGCTGCCCATCAGGAACTGCTGGAGCTGTTGAAAAAGAACCGTGTAATGATATACGCCGGACATCAGAATGTCTGCAGCTGTGCCGTTTTCGGCAAAACGACTCAGCTGAATCTGCCTCAGCCGCCCCAGTTCCCTTGTGAATGGATCCTTGTCAGGGTGTTTGCCAACGGTTTTTATCATCAGGCGATCCCTGTCAACAGCGAAGTATGGCGCCAGTGGTCCAGAAACAGCGGCAACGCTGCCGCAGAGTTTTACAACGAAAGGCAATGGCGCGGAGAATACCGTCTTCAATCATTTGATCAATCGAACTTTATTTGGGAGGAGAAAAAATAATGAACACTATAGATCAAGTCAGTCTGAGCACAAGTGCTTTCGGAGCCGTCAACGGAGAAGATCGCACTCTCGGACGCTATCTTGAAATGGCTCAACAAGCCGGATACACCATGGTCGAGCTTTCACGCCGCCAACGTGACTGCGAGGTGGATGAAGTCCGTAAGTCAGGAGTCAAAGTGTGGTCCATACATGGCTGTTACGGGGGACCTTTGACGGGGAGTGAAGCTGAATTGCAAAAAGGAGTCGATATGGCTTGTGCCAGAGTCGAGGCACTGGCTGAGTTTGCGCCCTGTCCTGTGGTGGAGCACTATCTTGACCGTTTCAATGATCCTGCTTACGGTAAAGTCTTCCGGAAACAAATTGAAAAGCTTTACGAATTTTATTCAAAGCTGGGATTTACGCTCTGTATTGAAACGGCTCCTTACAAGCCCAAACAGAATGAGCGTTACCCCGACAGTGCTGAAATCGCTGAATTTGTCCGTTCTTTCCAGAAGGACGATCTGCGGATGACTATTGACATCAACCACTCCAATATCCATGAAGATCTGACCGCCGTCTGCGACAACTGCAACGGGCTTATCCACAACATCCATGTGTCGGACAATATGGGGGAATGGGAGGATCACATGCCTCCCGGTACCGGTGTTATCGATTTGAAACGCACTTTCGGGGACTTGCGCCGTAATGGTTACACCGGCCCCTGCAATCTGGAATTCCGCTTCAGTGATTTTCCTGCGCTGCCTGCTGTTGAAGAGCTGCGCAAGGTTCGTGAATATGTTGAACAACTCTTATGGGGAGATGAAAAATGAAAAAAGTTTTGGTCGTCGGTTCCGGCGGGCGTGAACACGCCCTTGTGTGGCAGCTTACTTGCAGCCCTGATGTGGGCAAGGTCTATTGTGCCCCCGGCAATGCGGGTATAGCCGCCATTGCCGAGTGTCTTCCCATCAAGGAAGATGAATTGGAAAAACTTGCCGCTTTTGCAGAGCGTGAACATATAGATTTGACCGTTGTCGGTCCCGAAGCGCCTCTGTGCGCCGGCTTGGTGGATGTGTTCAAAACCCGTAATCTGGCAGTTTTCGGTCCTGACCGGAAGGCAGCTCAGCTTGAAGGAAGCAAGTCCTATGCCAAAGCCTTTATGGAACGTTGCGGCATCCCTACCGCCAAAGCGGCTGTCTTTGTTGCTGAAGAACCTGCGGCCGAGTATATCAAAGCTGAATATGCTTCAGGTGTTTCTCAAATCGTGGTCAAAGCTGACGGTCTGGCAGCCGGAAAAGGTGTGCTTGTTGCCAACAGCTGTGATGAAGCGCTGGAGTTCCTTCACGGCTGTTTTGAAGGAACTTTCGGTAAAGCCGGAGCCAAAGTTGTGATAGAAGAGTGTCTGCTGGGGGAAGAAGCCTCTATTCTTGCGCTTTGTGACGGCAACACCATCGTTCCTCTTGTTTCCTCTCAGGATCACAAACGTGTCTTTGACAACGACCAGGGACCCAATACGGGTGGTATGGGAGCTTATTCCCCTGCTCCTGTGGTCAATGATGCAGTGTGGCGGCAGATCGAAAATGAGATCCTGCAGCCTTTCCTCAAGGGGATCAAACGGGAAAAACTTTACTTCCGCGGCGTGATTTTTGTCGGTGTCATGATCCATGAAAATCGTGCAAAAGTATTGGAATTCAATGTCCGTTTCGGGGATCCTGAGATCCAGCCTGTCATGCGCCGTTTCTGCGGCGACTGGTACGATGTTCTTTATAAGACCGCCACCGGAAAACTTGCCGATGCAAAATTGGTCTGGAGCGACAAGGCTGCCGTGTCGGTCGTTATGGCTTCCGGCGGTTATCCCGGCAGTTACAGCAAGGGCAAAGTGATCAGCGGTCTGGCTGAAGCTGCTGCCGCCGGAACAGTGGTATTCCATGCCGGAACCGCTGCCGGTGACAACGGTGAGATCGTCACCGCAGGAGGACGGGTCCTCGGCGTTTCCGCCCTCGGTGACGATATTGCCCAGGCTATTGCCAATGCCTATGCCGGTGTTGAAAAGATCTCCTTTGAAGGCGGCTTCTACCGTCATGATATCGGTGCCAAGGCTCTCAACAAATAAGCGGAACAAGTCTGATTATGATCAAGTACGAAAACGGCGATTTTCTTTTGGAAAACGGTTGTTTTTCCAGAAGATTGCGTTTGGATGCTGATGGGCTCAGAAGTGTCAGTTTCCGCTACGAAGGACGGGAGTATGCCGTCATAGATACGCCGCCTGAGTTCTCTTTTTCCCTCAACGGTGTTTCATACAGCGGCTATGCTCCCGGATCACAAAAGCTGACATACAAAAATCATGAGATCCTGACCGGAGAGCATGGTGCAGAGCTCCTGAATATCTCTTTCGAGCTGCCGGACTCTGCCGGAGTGGTAACGGTTGTTTCAGTGATCTATCCCGATCTTCCCGGATGTGTCCGCAGAATTCGCTTTGAAGCGGGGAAAGAGGAGATGGATCTTTCTCAGCTGATCCTTGAAACCTTCAACCTTGCCCCCAGAGAACCGGTGGATCTCCAGATCTTCCGGGAGCAGGGAAGGGTGCCTGCCTTGGCTCAATTCACGGTAACAGGTTCAGATGATATGCTCAGGTGCCATGACGGAAAAGCTCAGTGCGGTTATTATACCGGCAGTTCCATACCCGGTCCCTTGCGCTATGTCATGTGCTACCCCCACTGGGTGACCGGCATCCGCTACGGATATTCCTGTTCCACGCCTCTTTTCAGAAAGTACATACTTCCCGGAGAATGTTGGGAAAGCGATGAGATCTATTTGTGTCTGTACAAAGGGAATACTCAGGACTGTACCGGGCGAAATGATTTCAGAGAACTGGTCCGGCGTTCCATGCCTGAATTGACTTCCGTGGCAGGTCCCATGTATTGTACATGGATCCCCTTTTTGAAAAACATCAGTGAAAATCTGGTTTCAGATATCGCAACTCTTGCTCAAGAGGTGGGATTCGATATACTGGTTCTGGATGACGGATGGTTCGTTGACGGCAAATGGCAGGTCGATGTCGAAAAGTTCCCCCGGGGCCTGGAGGCTGTTGCCGAAGATTGCCGCAGCAAAGGTTTGAAGTTCGGACTCTGGTTCAACATCGGCACCGATTATGGCAATGTCGGCAGCAACGTGGATACCAATGGGTTGATGCCAGACCTGTCAACAAAAAAAAGCGGACATACTTCGATCCGTTGTTTTGCCTCTGAACACCGTGAGTTGATTACAGAAAAACTGAAGTCCCTGGCAAAGCAGTATGGACTTGCCTATTTCAAAATGGATTTCAGCAATATCATCAGTCCATACGGTGTTCAAGCTGTCGGGTGCGCTTCTTGCGCTCATAAGTATCACCGCAATGGCGATGATGCTGTTGTTGAGCAGTACCGTTCTCTTTATGCTTTGCGTGAGAATTTGAAAAAAGATTTTCCGGAACTCTGTCTTGATTACAGCTTTGAAGTTTTCGGCACAGAGTTCCCCGGCGTCGCAGGACTGCAGTTCAGCGACATCCAGCATGTCTCAAATCTGCATACGTCTGAACGCTTTTACGATCTGCGCATGGTGCGTGAGGCGATATATGCTTTTACGGCGATGCTGCCTCCGGAAAGAGTTTCCGGAACGCTTATTGAACTTAAAGGCGGCGAAGCGGTGGACGCTCTTTATTCTTCAATGGCAGGCAACCCCTTGATGGCAGGGGATCTGCGTACTTTAAGCGCTGAGGAACGGAAGGCGGCGAAAAATATTTTTACAACGTTCAAAAATATTTCCGCCGCCGGAGCCCTGACAGAAATGCAGACCTGGAAATGGCAGCACGATGCCGGAAATCCTGCTGAGTCCCCGGATGGATATTTCCGTTGGTCCCGGCAAACTGGAGAAGGTATTGCCGCCTTTTTCGCCAATGATTCAGGCGTTGACAGTGTGACGGTAAAACTCCCCATTGCGGACAGTTTGCCCCGGACTCTCATTGATCCGGCAACGTTGGAGACTGTCGGCGTGTATGAGGCATCCCAACTCAAAGAGGGGGTAAAACTCCCTTTGAACGGACAAAAAGTCCGCGGTTTTGCTGTTAAAAAAGGGTGAGATTTGATTTTTTCATATACTTGTGCTATATTATAGTAATTGTATACTGTACTCTAACTCAATAAAGGGAGTATGACCAAGTGAGTAAAAAGGTCCTTGTTTTTGTGAAGCAGGTTCCGGATACCCAGAATATTACCGGGGACGCAATGACCCCTGAAGGTACCGTGAACCGCGCCGCGCTTCCGGCGATTTTCAATCCGGAAGATCTTAATGCACTTGAGCTTGCGCTTCAGCTCAAAGAACGTTACGGTGTCCATGTGACTGTTGCCACAATGGGGATGCCTGCCGCCGCTGAGGTGCTCCGTGCCTCTCTTTATCGCGGCGCAGACCGTGCGATACTTCTGACTGACCGTGCTTTGGCTGGTGCCGATACTCTGGCGACCAGCTACGCCCTGAGCTGCTGTGTCAAAAAGTTGGGAGATATCGATCTTGTCCTCTGCGGGCGACAGGCTATTGACGGTGATACCGCTCAGGTAGGTCCCCAGATCGCTGAAAAACTTGCCATTCCTCAGCTCTGCTATGTGGAGGAGGTCAAAGATCTTGACGACAAGACCATTACGGTCCGCCGTGCCATTGAAGGAGGCTACGAGATCCTGAACGCTCCCATGCCCGCCTTGCTGACGGTCATTGATGCCAATGATCCCCGTCCCATGAACGCACACAACATCATGCGTTTCAAAAACGCCAGGACTAAGAGCGAAATCGCAAGACCTGCCGGTCAGACGCCCCTGACTCCTGAAGAAACTGCCGCCAAAGCCGCTGAGCTTGAGCGTGCCGGACTTCTTATTGAAGAGTGGAGCGCCGCCGATGTCAATGCCGCTCCCGAGCGGGTCGGCTTTGCCGGATCCCCCACCAAAGTCAAACAGGTGATGAGCGTTGTTCTTACCGCCAGTGAAGCCAAGCAGGTTGAACCCACCGAAGCCGGGATCAACGAGCTTATCCATGAACTTATCAGTGATCACACTCTGGGGTGATGAATATGAGCGAAAAAAGAGGAAATGTCTGGGTCTTTGTTGAACAGGAAGGTGGAAAAATCGCTTCCGTGAGTCTTCAGCTCATCAGCAAAGGACGTGAACTGGCTGACCGCCTCGGTGTCAAACTTGAAGCTGTTTTTCTTGGTGACAAACTTGAAAAAGCAGTGCCGGAGCTCTTCCACTACGGCTGCGACAAGGTGTTTCTTGCCGAAGATCCCCGTTTGGAACCCTTTACCGTACTGCCCTATGCCAAGGTCATTATGGATCTGATCCGGGCTCATAAGCCCAATATCCTGCTTTTCGGTGCTACTTTGAAGGGCAGGGAGCTGGCTCCACGGGTCGCTTCCGAAAAACTTGCCGGTCTTACTGCTGACTGTACCGATCTTCAGATCGATGACTTTGAAGACAAAAAAAACGGCAAGAGCTATACGGATAAACTGATGCAGATCCGTCCCGCTTTCGGTGGCAATATTATTGCCACCATCGTCAATACCTGGGACGATCCCCAGATGGTGACGGTCCGTGAAGGTGTTATGAAAATGGGCGAACCCGATACCACCCGTACCGGTGAAATCGAAAAGGTCGATGTCTGCCTTACGGATGCAGAGACCGTGATCAAAGTTCTTGAGCGTGTCCGTGCCGACAAAGAGGTCGATCTTCAGGGCGCTCAGATCATCGTAGCCGGGGGCTACGGAGTCGGTTCCAAGGAAAATTTCAAGCTGATCTATGATCTTGCAGAGGCTCTGGGCGGCGAAGTCGGTGCCTCTCGTGCCGCAGTTGATGCCGGGTGGATCTCTCACGATTATCAGATCGGTCAGACGGGTGTGACCGTCCGTCCCCGCCTTTATATCGCCTGCGGTATTTCAGGATCCATCCAGCACCGTGCCGGTATGGCGGAGTCCAAGAAGATCATCGCTATCAATACTGATCCCGATGCCCCCATCTTCAGCTGCGCCCACTATGCTGTTGTCGGTGATTTGAACACCGTCATTCCGCAGATGATCAAAGCCTTCAAATCCAAGCAGTAAGGAGCTGTTTCACTATGGGAAACTTTTATTCCGACAACCGTGACCTGGTGTTCACGCTGAAAAATCTCGACCTCTCTGAATCCGTCGGGATGCTGGAGGAAAATTACACCTGCTCCGCCAAGTACCCCGGCGCCCCCGTGGACTTTGCTGATGCCCTTGACAACTATGAACGTGTTCTGAGCGTGGTGGGTGAAGTCAGTGCTGACCGTATTGCCCCCAGATCCCGTGAAGTGGATCTCCACGGCGCAAAGTTCGCTGACGGCGTGGTGACATACGATCCCCTTACCGTCCAGAACCTTAAAGATCTTGCTGCTGCAGGTGTGATGGGCGTTATGCTCCCTCACCAGTACGGCGGCTTGAACTTCCCTGTCTCTGTCTATACCATGATGACCGAAATGGTCTCCCGTGCCGATGCTTCTTTGCAGAATATTTTCGGACTGCAGGATATCGCAGAGACCATCTCCGTTTTTGGTGACGATGCCCAGAAGGAAGAATATCTTCCCCGCTTTGCCACCGGCGAATTTGACGGTGCCATGGACCTGACTGAGCCTGATTACGGTTCAGACCTTCCCGGTGTCCGTCTGCGCGCCTGGCAGGATGCAGACGGCAACTGGTTCCTCAACGGAATGAAGCGTTTTATCACCAACGGCTGCGCTCAGGTCCATCTGGTGCTGGCACGTTCCGAAGAGGGGACCAGCGATGCCCGCGGTCTTTCCATGTTCATCGCTGAAAAATGCCCTCAGCTGGTTGTCCGCCGCATTGAGGATAAAATGGGTATCCACGGCGTTGCCACCTGCGAACTGCAGTTCAACGACGTCCCTGCCAAACTTGTGGGACAGCGCCGTATGGGATTGATCCGCTACGTCATGAGTCTGATGAACGGCGCCCGTGTCGCCATCAGTGCTCAGGCTGTGGGTATTGCAGAAGCTGCATACCGTGAAGCCCGTAAATATGCTTCTGAACGTGAACAGTTCAAAAGCACCATTGACAAGTTCCCCGCCATCTACTCCATGCTGAGTTCCATGAAGTGCAAGCTCACCGCTTCCCGCGCGCTCCTTTATGAAACCACACGCATCGTGGATCTGCGCAACGTGTATTCTCACATCGTGGATCATGGCACCCCCACCCCTGAACAGCGTCAGCTCAAGAAATACTACGAGCGTGTCGCAGCCCAGCTGACCCCCATGTGTAAAGCTCTCTGTACCGAAAGCGCCAACCAGATCGCTTATGATACGATCCAGATCCATGGCGGTACCGGTTACATGCGGGACTTCAACGCAGAGCGTTATTACCGTGATGCCCGCATCACCAACATCTACGAAGGCACTACCCAGCTTCAGGTCGTCGCTGCTATCGGTGGTGTGATCCAGCGTCACCTTGACACCCGGATCAATGAAGTTGCCGCAGAGATCACCGGTGACAAGGCTGTTGCTCTCAAAGATAAGCTGATGGCGCTTCTTGATAAGCAGCATGAAGCTGTGGGTTTTGTTTCTTCTCTCAAGAATCCTGCCTATCACGACATGATGGCACGCAATCTTGTTGAAATGGAAACCATCATCTTTGTGGGATTGCTGCTGCTGCGTGACGGTGTCAAATGTGCCGACCGTGCACCGGTTGCTGAACGGTATGTGCTCAACGGTATCAACGATTTCAACCAGCGTTATGCTCAGGTGATGTCCGGAGATGTCACCCTGATTGCCAACAACCGCGACATTATCGATTACTGAGAAAGGATTGTTTTTATGAATAACGATTATCTTGCCAGAGCTAAAAAACAGATCCCGGATCCTCAGATCCTTTCTGTTGTGGCTGCAAAACGGGCAAAACAGCTTGCCCTGGGCAAAGCGCGTCCCATGGTCAAATGCGACTCCAAGCAGATCCTTGATGTTGCTCTTCTTGAGATCGCTGAAGGTCTTTTGAGCTACGAATTCGTCACCCCCGGTGAGAATAAGGCTGCGTCAGAAGATACTGTGGAAGTGACTGAAAAAGAAAATCAGGAATAAACCATGGAAAATACTCCTGTTGCGATCGTAATGGGAAGCAAAAGCGACCTGGACATCGTCCAGGGCGCTTTTGATATTCTCGACAAGTTCGGTGTGAAATTTACAGCCCGGGTGCTTTCTGCGCACCGGACTCCTGCAGAAGCTGCTGAATTTGCAGCAACGGCTGAGGAGAAGGGATTCAAGGTCATTATTTGTGCCGCCGGTATGGCTGCCCATCTGGGCGGTGTTATTGCGGCACATACTGTGCTGCCTGTGGTTGGTATTCCTGTGGCTTCAGCTCCTTTCAATGGTATGGATGCTTTATTTTCCATCGTCCAGATGCCTCCCGGCATTCCGGTGGCTGCAGTCACTGCCGGTAAAGCAGGCGGTAAAAATGCTGCACTTTACGCCATTTCGATCCTTGCCCTTAACGACAAGGTGCTTGCTGAAAAACTTCATGAGTTCCGACGGGAGCAGCAGGCTCAGGTCCTTGCCGCTGATGCGGAACTTCAGGATCAACTGAATAAGCGTTAAAATGTCTATTTCAGAATTTGTGGGTCTTGTAGTAAAGCTTTTTTTGCTTTTGACTCCCTTCTTTATCCTGTCATTGTTCATTGCAACGACAGAGGGAATGGAGAAGAAGCAAAGAAAAAATCTGGCTTTCCGCGTTGGTTGTGCCGTCACAGTTATTTCTCTGGTCATCTTCCTTTTCGGTGAGTTGATCTTCAAATATCTGGGCATTACCCTTGAAGCGTTCCGTATCGGTTGCGGTTTGGTACTGATGCTGAGCGGCATCGATCTTGTCCGCGATTCCGGAACTCCCAAGGCACGTATCGTTTCGGAAGGCGAGGACGATCCCGCAGTGGTTCCCCTTGCACTGCCTTGTACTGTGGGACCCGGTACCATCGGTACTCTTCTGGTCATGGGGTCTGAAGTTTCCGGAAAATCTCAGCGTATCGGGGACTGTATCGCCATTGTCATCGCCTGTTGCTGCGTAGGATTGATGCTTTACTTTTCCCATGGCGTTGCGAAAGCTCTCAAGACCAGAGGCGTCAAGATCCTGAGTAAGTTGACCGGTATGTACCTGGTTGCTCTTGCGGCTCAAATCATGGCAGATGGAGTCCGCGGATTCCTGAAATGAGCAACATCTTCTCCAAGATCCTGAAAAGCCGGGATAATGCTTTGGCAGGCTCATGGATGATCAACTCCATAGCCTATTCCATTGTTTATCCTTTTATTCTGGTTTATCTTCATCAAACCCGCAATCTCCCTATGGAGCAGGCGGGTTTGATTTTTCCTATTATGGCATCGGCGAGTATCTTCGTTCCGCCTTTTGCCGGATGGCTCTCTGACCGTTTTCCCCGGACAAATCTGATGCGTATAGCTCAAGGGGGGAGGGCAACATTATTTCTGCTTCTTGCCTTGATGATCCATCTTGAGGCTCCTTTCTGGGTCTTTTTTGTCCTCTTTTTCATCAATTCCGGTACCGGTGTTATTTTTGAAAACAGTGCGGATGCCTATTTGAGTTCCTTTACCACCAAAGAGGAACGACCCCATGCTTACAGTAAGATCAGGATCGGTATCAACATCGGCTGGGCGCTGGGACCTGCCGCGGGGGCTTTCCTTGCCTCATGGCCCTATGAATGGCTTTTTATCATAACGGGATGTATCTGTATCTGTTCAGAACGTTTCATCCGTTATATTCTCAAAGAGGACTCTTGTTCAAACCGGGATCCTGTTCTGAAAACTGCGATGGAAGGCAAGGTCCAGTTGTGGAAAGATCACTATATCCTTGCCGTTCTTGCGGGTGTGTTTCTTTTGTTCATGCTTTCGTCTCAGTTATATTCCGTGCTTTCTGTCTATGCCACAAAGGTTGTGGGGCTTTCCCGGCGTGAACTGGGTTTTGTCTACTTTTTCAACGGCTTTACCATTATCGTCGGACAGCTTCCTGTGACGACCCTTATGGGCAAATTGAAGGTCAGCAACAACTGGCGGCTGGTCCTCGGTGCGGGATTCTATTTTATCGGCTACTTTATTCTCGGATTCGCCGGGAACTTTATTGAAGTTGTCTGCTCAGTCATTATCCTCACTCTGGGAGAGTTGATCGTTCAGGTGGCGATCTATGCTGTGATCACGGCGGCAGCCCCTGCAGGGCAGGTGGGAAGGTATCTTTCCGGATGGGTGTTTGTCCGTGGCGTGGGAGCTGCTCTCGGTCCCTATGTCGGTGCGCTGCTTTTTGCCCGCCTGACCGATTCCCCCATACTTTTGTGGGTGATCCTTTCCGGCTTCGGCGCTGCTGCGGGAGCCGTCTTTGCAGCAGTTGCCTTCAAGCAAAAAAGAAAAGTTGCTGAGTGAT